>DATIMO010000001.1:0-2382 GCA_035475215.1 Acetobacteraceae bacterium
ATCCGCGAGCATCTGGCGGCGCAGGACGCGGGCAACGCAGAATGGCAGCGCGATCTGTCGGTTAGCCACGAGAGGATCGGCGACGTGCGGCGGGCGCAGGGCGATGTGGAGGGCGCGCTCGCGGCGTATCGCGCCAGCCTCGCCATCGCCGAGCGTCTGGCAGCGCACGATGCGGGCAACGCGGCGTGGCAGCGCGATCTATCGATCAGCCACAACAAGATCGGCGACGTGCGGCAGGCGCAGGGCGATCTGGACGGCGCGTTGGCGGCGTATCGCGCCAGCCTCGCCATCGGTGAGCGTCTGGCGGCGCAGGATGCGGGCAACGCGGCGTGGCAGCGCGATACGATTGTTTTACTTGTGAAGGTGTCGGAGGTTGCACCGGCAGAAGCGCGGGCGTGTCTGACGCGGGCGCTGGAGATAGCGCGTGGGCTCGCGGCGACGGGGCGGCTGGCACCGGTGGATGCGTGGATGCCAGAGGATTTGCAGCGGCGGGTGGCGGCGATTGGTGGAAATGAGGGGCGTGGGTGAAAGCCACTCACCCCGACCGCTGCGCAATCCGACCTATCCGGCGATTGCGGCAGAGTGAAACTATTGGTGGCCGGCTCCTCGCATTCGCGCAAGCGTGCTTCGCCGGCCCCCGCGGCGCAAAAGCGGTAAGCCTGTAAACTACGCCGGCTCGCGCTCCCGATCGGCCATCATCCGCTGATACGCCGGGCGAGCATGGCAAGCCTCAACCCACCGGCGAACCGACGGTACCGCTTCGAACAATTCCGGCGCCGGCAGCGCATAACGCACAACCTCGGCGACATTTATGTCGGCCACGGTGAAGCGCCCGCCGACCAGGAAGCTGCTTGCAGCCAACTCTCGATCCAGCACGGCAATCGGCCTTCGCAATGCCTCGATCGCCGCCTGCACGACATTCGGATCCCGTTCGGATTCAGGATAGTTGACGCGGTGACAAAGTATCTGGATCGCCGACGGCTCGATCTCCGTCGCGGCCCAGAGCGCCCACATGCCCATCCTCCCGTCCTCGGCAACATTCTGCGGGCCAAGGACGCCGCCATACTTCTTCGCCAGATAGAGATTGATCGCGAGGGATTCGTGAAGCACGAGCCCATCGTCATCCATGGACGGAATATGTCCGTTTGGTGCATCCGGATTGCGAAGCCGGTACGCCTGCATCACCGGCACCTGCCTGAACGGCAGCCCGATCTCATGCGCCAGCCAGATGTTCCGCGATGCACGCGAGCGATGAACGCCGTAAATCGTCAGCATAGATTTCGTCCTTGTGTGAACTGTCGGCGTGGCTGCTGCACGTTCGATCTTTCAGCAGGGCGGCAGCAAGTACCAGAATTGGGTGTTGAGTTCGTGATACACGTTCGCTGCCGTGGTGTCTGCCACGGGATCACACCGTGTGGCTTTGGCCAACACCTCCCTCTCCTGGGCCCGGCGGTGCCATAGGTACAGCCGGCCAGGTGAGTCGACACGGCCACGTGCGGCTGGTTCGTCGTCATGGCCGGGCTTGTCCAGGCTTGTCCCGGCCATCCACGACTCGCTGCCGCCAATAGCAGACGTAGATAGCCGGCCTTCGCCGGCCATCTACGTCGCGGGCATTGGATGCAGCCGAATATTCGTCGTTACCGTTGTTCGAACAAAGGATAATTCCTCACAATTCACATGAATGGGAGCTCGTGCAGCGGTTCGATCCCGCCGCACATTACGGCATCACGACGATACCATCGAAGAAGGAGCAGCCATTTATCGACACTCGTCGGAAACGAGTGGGTGAAGGTCATGCGGGAACGCTTCTTCGGCTAGCGCGTGATCGCTTGAGGCGGACCCGCGTCGTCGGTGCAGCCGTTGTCGCTCGGTCCACCTGTTCGGTGCGATCTGCCCAGCCCGCGGTATCGGCGCCGCCATCATCATGCCAACCGTTAACACCGAGGCGATGAACGAACACTTGCAGGAGATCAGCACGCAGGTAGCGCCCGGTGCTCACGCGGTGCTGGTTTGCGATGCCGCCGGGTGGCACCGCCCTACGCACCGGAGCTGAACCCGATGAAAAATGTCTGGGAGTATCTGCGGGCCAACAAACTGAGCCGGCTCGTCTGGGACGGTTACGATGCGATGGTCAGGGCGTGCAAGGATGCCTGAGACTTCCTCGTCAATGACGGTGCAGACGTGCAGCCCGGCCAGAAGAAAGTGTTTACGCAGATTTCAGTGGATGCACGCAGATGCACGCGGATAGGCAGGAATTGATCACAGCCGGTTGGCCACACGCCTGATCTCCAGACGCGGCCAAAAGCGCCTGCTCAACCAGTAGGTCCACGAAGTATTCGCCGACCACCGCGCCATCATGCATGACCGTGACGCCACGTTGCT
>DATIMO010000002.1:0-2225 GCA_035475215.1 Acetobacteraceae bacterium
GAGGTGATGGACGAAATCGCCCGCACCACACCCAGCTTTGCCGGGGTGTCGTTCGAAAAGCTGGATCGGCTGGGCTCGGTGCAGTGGCCGTGCAACGATCAGGCGCCAGAGGGCACACCGACGATGCATGTTGGTCACTTCGTGCGCGGCAAAGGGAATTTCCTGATTACCGAATACATCCCGACCGATGAGCGTACCGGACCGCGTTTCCCGCTGCTGCTGACCACCGGACGGATTCTGACGCAATACAATGTAGGCGCGCAGACACGGCGCACCGACAACTCGGTGTGGCACGCCGAGGACCTGCTGGAGATCCATCCGCACGATGCGGAACAGCGCGGCATCCGCGACGGCGACTGGGTGCGGCTGGCAAGCCGCGCGGGGGCAACCAGCCTGCGCGCGCACATCACGGATCGTGTGGCGCCGGGAGTGGTTTACACGACGTTCCATCATCCGGACACGCAGGCCAATGTGGTGACGACCGAATTCGCCGATTGGGCGACGAGCTGTCCCGAATACAAGGTGACCGCCGTGCAGGTTGCACCGACCAACGGCCCCACCGAATGGCAGCGCAGCTACCGCGAATTGTCGGAGCGGAGCCGGCGGATCGAACCCGTGCCGGCAAAATGAAACAACAGGTGGGGAAACCTGCGCAAAGGGTGGCGCAGATCTCCTGGCGCGATGGCACGACGCTGCCGGGCACGCGTGCCATTCCCGATGAAACTCCGATTGCGTTAACCTACAACCGCTCCACCCTGGCCGTGATGCTGGCGACGCCTGCCGATCTCGAGGATTTCGCGCTGGGTTTCAGCCTGACCGAAGGCATCGTGCGGGGAACCGACGATATCGAGGATCTGGAGGTCATCCGCGCCGGCGATGGTATCGAACTTCGCATGTGGCTGGGCCCCGAGCGCCGCGCCGAGGCCGAGCGCCGTCGCCGCCATCTTGCCGGCCCGAGCGGGTGCGGACTGTGCGGCATCGAAAGTCTGGAAGACGCACTGCGTGCACCGCCACGGATCACCTCGGCCGCGCGGTTCACGGCGGCCGAGATTGCCGCAGCAATGGTTGCGCTGCCCGCGGCGCAGCATCTGAACCAGGTCACCCGCGCGGTGCATGCGGCGGGCCTGTGGACCCGGTCGGGCGGGCTGGTCGCGGTTCGCGAGGATGTCGGGCGGCACAACGCGCTCGACAAGCTGGCTGGTGCGCTGGCGCGGCGGGGACTGACGGCGGCGGACGGGATCGTGCTGCTGAGTAGCCGGCTGTCGGTGGAACTGGTGCAGAAGGCTGCGGCGATCGGTGCGCCGGTGGTGGTCGCGGTTTCGGCGCCGACCGCGCTCGCGGTTCGTGTAGCGGAAGCGGCCGGGATAACGCTGATTGGGGTCGCTCGGTCGGATGGGTTCGAGGTTTTCACCCATCACCAGCGAGTCGATTTGGAGCGCGTGCACGATGTCGCCTGACAAGCTTGCTTACATGGCCAACCAGATCGCCCGCTTCTTCGCCCATCAGCCGCATGACCAGGCGGTCGCGGCCACCGAGGACCATTTGCGCAAATTCTGGGACCCGCGCATGCGGGCGGCCATCATTTCGGCACTGGTGGTGCCGGGGAGCCAGCTTGATCCGGTGGTGCGGGAGGCAGTTGAACGTCTCCGCACGGGCTGATAGGCTCGTTGCGGAGGCGCGATTCTCGACGTTGTCAAAGATCAAGAAACCATTGGGAGCGGGGTCATGAGTTATACGACTGGGCGCAGGGCGCCGGGGTTGTTGGACCGGGAGCGCATCATCGCCGGACCGGGGTTCAGCCGCTGGTTGGTGCCCCCGGCGGCGCTCTGCGTGCATCTGTGCATCGGCCAGGCGTACGCGTTCAGCGTGTTCAATCTGCCTATGACAAAGCTGATTGGTGTGACGACGGCGGCCCCGGATGATTGGAAACTTACTCAGCTCGGCTGGATTTTCAGCATCGCCATCGTGCTGCTGGGCGTCTCGGCAGCGGCGGCCGGCAGTTGGCTGGACCGGGTGGGTCCGCGCAAGGCGATGTTCACGGCCGCGTGCTGCTTCGGCGGCGGATTTCTGATTTCGGCACTTGGCGTCAGCATACACAACCTTTGGGTGATCTATTTCGGTTATGGGATACTCGGCGGCTGCGGGCTCGGCATTGGGTATATTTCGCCGGTGAAGACGCTGATCACCTGGTTCCCGGATCGGCCGGGGATGGCGACGGGGATGGC
>DATIMO010000003.1:0-3498 GCA_035475215.1 Acetobacteraceae bacterium
CGGGGCGTTGGGTGGTCTGATCAGGCTTGCCATTGGCGGTCTGGATGATATATGATCTACATATCACATATGGGGTCCGACCGTGCGCACCCTGATCGATATCCCCGAACCTGAACTTCAGGCCCTGAGCGAACTGGCCCAGCGGCAGGGGGTTTCCCGCGCGGCGGTAATCCGGGAGGCAGTGAACACTTATCTCGCCAGTCGCACCCAGCATCGCACCGCGGACGCGTTCGGCCTGTGGGGCAAGGCCGGGCCGGATGGGTTGGACCTGCAGCGCCAGCTTCGGGATGAGTGGTGAACGCGCTTTTCGACACTAACATCCTGATCGACCATCTACGTGGGGTCCCGCAGGCCCGGTCGGAGCTTGGCCGTTACGACCTCACTGCGATCAGCGTGATCACCTGGATCGAAGTGATGGTCGGTGCGCCGGCGGACACCGAGCAGAACACCAGGGGCTTCCTGAGCGGATTTGCCTTGGTCGGGCTTGACGGCGCGATTTCCGACCTGGCGGCCAGACTTCGCCGGACGCATCGGATCAAGTTGCCGGATGCGATCGTGTGGGCTTCGGCTCGTGTGCGGGGCATGCTGCTGGTGACGCGCGACAGCAGGGGGTTTCCGGCCGACGATCCCGGCGTTCGCGTTCCATACGTCGTTTGAGGCGGCATCTCATTCCGGTGTGCCGCGCAGTCTGTGTCCCACGAAAACGGAGACCGGTTGGTCGATCCGGCGGTGCTCGATCGATGCAGGCGGCAACGTTTCTATACCCTCGAACATCGGCGCCAACGCCGAGCGAACCTGTTGCGGGTCCTCGGTCGCCAGAACCAGCAGGTCATCGCCAGTATAGTTTCCTTCCGGGTGCACCAAACCGAACTGCCGGGCGTCCGGATTTAGCACGGTTACGATTGCATCCGGCCCCAGGGCGTAGGCGATCTTCCCCGCGTCACGCCAGTTCGGCACCCCCACAATCGTGCCCGGTGACAGCAGGCCGCGTGCAACAAGTTGTGTGCGCAAGGATACCCAATCGATGCCCTCCAGGTCCGGGTCGTGCTTCGCCACCGTCGCTATCACCGGATGCAGCCAATCCAGCCGAATCTGAGTTGAGACAATCAGCACGGCTGCAACAATCAGCGCCGCTGTGCCGGTCAATGTAAGGCGTACCCACCGCGCAGCGGTCCGGTCCGCAATCCACACCCCCAGCAGCGGAAACAGCATGAGGTACCCCGGAGCGGCCCAGTGAAACAGGATGCGCTGGCTCGACCACGCGGCAATCGAGGCAAATGCCACGATCGGCGGCGCGCCAAGACAACACATCAGCCACGACCGCCACTGCGCCGGGCCGCGGCGTAACGCGGCAATAAACGCAGCCATCATCGGCAACCAGATCCACGGAAGCACGAACAGCGCTTCGCCGGCGAGAACGATGAAGGATTGTCCTGGGCGGAAACGCAGCCCGGTCGCACGCTCGCCCTGAAACGCGAACGACGCCCAGCCGTGCGTCGCGTTCCACACCAGTACCGGCAAGAACACCACCACCGCGAGAACGCCCGCGAGATAAGGTTGAGGTCGCGCCAGCCAGCGGCGATGCAACGGGCTGGTCAGCAGGTACAGACCGGCGCCAGCAATCGTAAGAATGGCAGTGTATTTGGAGAACAGTGCAAGACCGGAGCAGAGGCCTGCACCAGTCCAGCTGACCCATACTCCGCGTGCCGAACCCTCGCGTGGAAAATCGGGCAACGCGTGAACAAGACACAGCGCGGCGCCAAGCAACGCGCAATCCAGCGGGCCGTCCGGCAGCACCCAGGTGCCGGTCGTGACGCTGAATACAGGGGACAGGTTCAGCGCAACCGCGGCCCAGAGCCCGGCGCGATAATCGGCGATGGCGGCACCGAGTCGGTACATCAGCCAGGTGGACAGCGCAAAGGTCAGGATGAAGGGCAGCCGCACCGCGATCGGCGCCTCGGTGCCCAGCAGATGCGCGGCGGTCCACTGCATCCACCACGCCGCCGGCGGATGATCGAAATAGCCAAGCCGCAGGGTGCGGCCGGCTGCAACCGTGTAGCTTTCGTCCACGCCAAGTCCGAGCGCCCAGCCAAAACCGAAGCGGACCAGAGTCGTCGCGGTGATCAGGAACAGGACGAGGCGGGTTTCGCGGGTAATCCCCCACCCCGACCCTACCCTCCAAGGAGGGAGGGGGTCGTGTACCAGCCTAGCCTTCGACAATGCGTTGGGTCTGCACACCCAGGCCTTGCACGGACAGACGCATGGTCTGGCCCGGCCGAAGGAAGATCGGATTCGGCTTCTTGCCGGCGCCGACGCCTGGCGGGGTGCCAGTCGAGATGATGTCGCCCGGATGAAGCGTGATGAAATGGCTCGTGTAGCTGACCAGCTTGCCGCAGTCGAAAATCATCGTTTTCGTGGTACCATCCTGCATGCGCTTGCCGTCCACCTCGGTCCACAGCGGCAGGTTCTGCGGGTCTGGGATTTCGTCCTTCGTGACCATCCACGGGCCGGTGGGACCGAACGTATCGCAGCCCTTGCCCTTGTCCCAGGTGCCGCCCCGCTCTATCTGAAACTCACGCTCGCTCACATCGTTGCAAACGCAAAATCCGGCGATGTACTCCCCCGCTTCGTTGTCCGGCACGTAACGCGCGGTCTTGCCCATCACGATGCCAAGTTCGACTTCCCAATCAAGCTTCTTCGACCCACGTGGCAGCTTCACGTCGTCGTTGGGGCCGGAGAATGCGCTGAGCGACTTCAGGAAGATGATCGGCTCCTTGGGGATCGGCATGCCGGATTCCTCAGCATGGTCGGCGTAATTCAGCCCGATGCAGAGATAGTTCACCGGCCGCGCCACGCAGGGACCGAGACGGATGCCGGGATCGACCTTCGGCAGTGTTTTCGGATCGATCGCGCGCAGCATGGCAAGTGCCGCATCGGACAGCGCGAAGCCGTCGATGTCGCGCACCACGGCGGACAGGCAGCGGATGGTGCCGTCGGCGTGGAGCAGGCCGGGTTTTTCCGCGCGGGGCGGCCCGTAGCGTAGAAGTTTCATGTGTTTCTCCTGGATGACTCCCCCTCCCCTTGCGGGCAGGGCTATCGCATTTGGCTGAGCAGTGTGAACAGCTGCGCCTCGCTCCATCCGGCACGCTTGATTTTGCGCCGGATCGCCATCTTGCGTGTATCGTGCTGCAGCAGGCTCAGAACAAGCCGGCGCAGGATGGCCAGATTTTGCCCGGCATTGTCCTTGCGGGCACGCGCATGATCTTCGTCGAAGACGACGTCGAGAACCCAGTGCTGGCGGTTCTCGATGCCCCAATGCGCACGCACGGTGTGCAACACCTGCTCGGGGTCGAGCACACGCGAGAGCAGGAAAAATCGGCTCTGAGAGGTTTCCGTCGAGCCGATCCGGCGGATCGCATCGATCCGCGCGACCGCCGCCAGATCCTTGAACTTGTATTGATCCGCCCAGTCCGGCGGAACCGGCACAACGCATACCTG
>DATIMO010000004.1:0-5221 GCA_035475215.1 Acetobacteraceae bacterium
CGATGGGAGTGGACGCGCTGATGTCAAAGGAAGGTCGACGGCCCGCAACTCAAATCGCCGCGCCCGGCAGCGCCGCCAAAAGGAACACAAATGAAACTACGTGATCTACTTGCTCGCCGGGACGCGATACGCTCAGACCTCAGGACCATCCTGGAAAAGCACGACGGCAGCTTGCCCGACGATGCGCAGCAAAGGGCGGATGATCTGCAAGCTGAAGCCGAGCGGTTGAATGATTTGGAAAAGCGCATCGCTGCGTTGGACGATATGGACAGACGCGCCGGCGGCCGTCCGATCACTGAGCCAAGCAGTGGCAGCAGCAGCACAGAGGTTCGCGCGTTCTCCGACATGTCAGCCCGCCTCCCCGAGAATTTCGACGGCATGGTATGGCGGGCTGCCGACGGCTCCCGCGTGCCGATCCTGGAGGCACGGCACAAGCTCAGGGACTTCATCGCGGTCACTCATCCGGCAAGCGAGCTGGGGCTTGGCGGTTTCTGCCGTGCATTGCGCTACGGTGCGAAATCCGATCTCGAGCGCCGCGTGCTGGCGGAAAGTTCGGTCGGTGCGGGTGGTGCCTTTGTCCCGAGCCCGTTGTCGGCGGAGGTGATCGACTTGCTGCGGCCGCAAGTGGTTTCACTGCGAGCCGGCGCGCGCATCATCCCGATGACGACGCAGACCTTGCGCTTCGCGCGCAACACCGCGGACCCGACCGGCGCCTGGCGCGCGGAGAACGCCTCGGTCGCCACATCGGTTCCGACTTTCGACAATCTCACCCTGAGTGCGCAGAGCTGGGCGGTGATTGTCCAGGCCAGCCGCGAATTGTTGGAAGACGCGCCGAATATTGACGCAGCTCTGCGCAACATCTTCGCGCGTTCCGCGGCCGTGGCACTCGATGCCGCCATCCTGAACGGCGCTGGTCACGGCAGTCATCAACCCGCAGGTATCTCCGGCACGTCCGGGATACAGGTGGTTTCAATGGGCACGAACGGTGCTGCAATCGCCGACTGGACGCCAGTGCTTGATGCTGTTGGCAGTCTTGAGGCAGCGAACGCAAACACCGTCACCGCATTGGTCATGGCACCGCGAACCGCGCGTGTCCTGTATGGCCTGGTCGATACGCTTGGCCAGCCGCTCCGGCGCGTGGACCGCATCGCCAATGTGCCGATGCTGGTCACGACTGGAATGGGCGTGGCCGAGACCCAGGGATCGGCGTCAACGGCATCTTCGATCCTGCTTGGCGACTTTTCCGAAGTCTATGTCGGCATGCGGACCGAGCTGGTGATCAGCGTCCTGCAAGAGCTGTACGCCGCCAACGGACAGGTAGGCTTCGTGCTGTGGCTTCGTGCCGACGTGGCGATCGCCCGGCCCGCCGCGATGGCTCGGGTAGAAGGCATCATCCCGGCATAGGTTCATCCGTGATGATCGCACGCTTTCCCGATGGCGTGGAGCTGCGCACGGCCGAAACGGAGCTGCGTTCGACAGGGCGCACGTTGCTGGGCCATGCCGCGGTGTGGGATCGGCCGACGCTGATCGGCGGCCGTGGCGGGTTCACAGAGGTGGTCAAGCGAGGTGCATTCGCGGCGCATCTGGCAACCGGCGCCGATGTGTTCCTCCTTGCGCACCATGATTTTGCGCAGCCGCTGGCCCGAACCGGCAACGGCAGCTTGCAGCTTCGCGAAGACGACAAAGGGCTGGCATTCGAGGCGGTGCTGCCGCAGACCCGCGCGGCCGACGACATTCTGGAACTGGCCCGCGCCGGCACGATCGCCGGTTCATCCTTTGCCTTTCGGGTGCCGCCTGGTGGTGACGCCTGGCCGTCCCGCGATCGGCGGGAACTGCGCGCGGTGGAGCTGGTAGAGGTCTCGGCAGTGACGGCGCCGGCCTATGCCGAGACCACGATCAGCGCCCGCGCCAGGCCGGGCGGCAGCACCGGCATGCTGCCGCTTGGCCTGCGACTGATCATGGCGGGGCTGTGATGGCGCTGCTTGGCCGCCTGTTCGGGCGCACCGAGACCCGCGACGCTGGCTCTGGGATCGGCTTTGACCTGGGCTGGTGGGGCGGTTCGCCCGGCATCGATCGGCGCCCGAATGCACTGCTGGCCGAGAACCTGTCCGCGGTGCAGGGATGCATCAACATCATCTCTGCCACCATCGCCAGCTTGCCCGCCACGATCTATCGGCGACAGGGTGACGCCCGGTTTGAACAGCCGGCGCATCCGATCAGTGACCTGATCGCGCAAGGACCAAACGATCGCCAAACCTGGCCCGAGTGGCTGGAAATGGCGGTGTCGGAATTGCTCCTTCACGGCAATGCGCTGTCGGTTGTCGGCACCGATGCCCGCGGCACCGTCACCAGTCTGGTGCCTATTCCGTGGCCCTGCATCCGTCCGGTTTTGCTTGATACGAACCGCGATGCACCGCGCCTGGCCTTCGACGTGATCGCGTCCTGGGGCTGGTTTGTGACCACCCCTGGCATCATGCGCCGGTATCTCGACACCGAGGTGCTGTTCATCAAGGACCGGACAGATGACGGTTTTATCGGCCGCTCCCGGATCAGTCGCAGCAGTGAGGTCATACACAACGGTTTGGGCCTGCAGCAGCATGTTTTGCGGACCTGGGAAAACGGCACATCGCCATCAGGTATCCTCACTCATCCGAAGTCATTGAGCCATCCGGCACGCACACGGCTGAAAGCCGATTTCGAGGATCGCCACAAAGGGGTGCGCAACGCGCAACGCACGCTTCTTCTCGAAGAAGGACTCGAATGGAAGCCGATCAGTGTCAGTCCTGTCGATGCAGAGGTGTTGGCCAGCCGCAAGTTTCAGACGGAGGAAATCGCTCGTATCTTCGGCGTGCCGGTGGTTTTGCTGCAAGATTACGAGAATGCGCGGCTGTCGAATATCTCAGTTGCCAACACGCTGTTTGGACAATACTGCATTTTGCCGATCATCCGAAAGCTGGAAGCCGCGTTCGCGCGCTCGATCTTCACGGATCCAGCTTTGCAGCTTGACATTGATATGTCGGGTTTGATGCGTGGCGACTATTCGGCACGCTGGGCCGCGAATGTTTCAGCGGTAAATTCCGGCATTTTGTCCGCGAATGAGGTGCGGATTTCCGAGGGATTTGCGCCCGTGGCGGGCGGTGAATTGCTGCGCCTGGTGCCGGGCGCGAAGCAGGTGCCGGACGATACCGCCGGCGCCGCAGACCCGGCGGGCGCTGACGTGACGGGTCCGGCGCCATGACCGCAGCTTGGTGTCCAAACGTTTCGCAGAAATTTCCCGCCGGCGGGAAATGTCACCTTGGAGCCTCCCGTCGAAGCCGTTGGAATTGCTGACATGACGGCGCTGAAGCCGGCCGAGCTGATCGCCCCGTTCGAGCCGCCCACTCATTGGCGCGCGCTGATCGCCTGGTGCCTGGGTCGGGCCGAGCGGCTGACGCTCGCCGAGACGCAGTTTCTCCGAATTCAGGCGGTGCAGCCGCGCCTAACACCACGGCGCGCTGATGCCTTGGTCGAAATCGCGGCGAGGCTGCGGGCGGGATAGCGCGGACTCGGCTTTCCGTGCTGCCCTCAAAAAGCTTTGGGCCGCCCGCGCTGGAAACGCGGACGGCCCGGATTTGAAACCCACGAGGATCGCCCGCTCCAAGGGCGGTCCCGGACCAAGCAGACCGGGACGAGCGTAACCTACGGTTACGGACCGCTCCGCTGCAAGAGCCGGGATCAGCCAAAGGCGATCCTCCGACAAACGGAGGAGTCGGTGCAAGTGGTGGCTACGAGAGACGATGTGACTTCCCAGCCACGGCAGCCCGCGCCTGACGGCATATCGCGGGACGGGCTAAACGGGCTGGACGAGGATCCCGATCGCGGAACTATGCCATGTGACCTGGCGGCGAAATTCGACGCGTTGCCGCCAAGCGTGCGGGAAATGTTCCGTCCGACTCCAAAGCTGACCGCGCCGGATCAAGTGGAGCTGTGCACCATCGCACTGCGCCACAATGGCTGGACGCCTGACGAGGCAACCAAGCTGGCCGGCTATTTCCCGGACGGCTTCGGCCATTTGAAGACCCAGACGGCGGCCGCCATTGCCGAGACCTGGCGCGAGCGCGACGGAGCAAGCCTTAAAGAGGCGCAGGCTGATGCGGTGGCCAGGCTCCAGATTGCTGAATACTTTTCCGTCACCGATGAACCCATCGATGCGAGCGCAATTCCACAGCGGGCCTGGATTGCCGGTCCCTATGTCATGCGTCGCCAGATCACATTGCCGCACGGGCCGGGTGGGTCGGGCAAGTCGCAACTTATCATTGCGTGGGCGATCGCTCTTGCGCTCGGGCGGCCATTCGGCCGGCTGCGACCGAAACACCGGTTCCGGGTGCTGCTGACCAATTTCGAGGATGACCGAGACGAACAGAACCGCCGCATTATAGCTGCGCTCGAGTATTTCGGCGCCACGATGGCGGACCTGAAGGGCTGGCTGTTTCGGGTGACTATTTCCGCGACTGCCGATGCGACCATGTTCGAACTGGACGAATTCGGCGCTGTCAAAGCAACCGAGTGCTTCGCGACGCTGCAGCTCCTCTGCCAGCGGATCAAGCCGGACGTGGTGGCACTTGACCCGCTCGTCGCCATAAACAGCGTGCCTGAAGGCAACAACACGCTGATGCGCCGGGTGATGACCATGCTCAGGGCTGATATCGCCATCCGCTTTGATATCGCGCTGATCCTCGTGCACCACGACAACAAGGGCGGTGACGGCAGCGAGGACAACGACGCTGCCAGCGTCCGCGGTGCCAGCGATATCGTCAACGCGGTGCGCTTCGAGCTGGCGGTGCGGCACATGACGACGGCGCAGGCGGAGGGCTGGGATATCGAGCCTGAGCGGCGCGCCAATTATTTCCGGCTGGGCTCGCTCGCTTCCAAGCGCAACTATGTCGCAGCGGAGGAAAGCGAATGGTTCGAGCATTTGGCGACGGTGGTGAACGGCGAGGCGGTGGTGCGCTGCATTCCCTGGCAACCACCCTCCGGAAAACTGAGTGAGGATCAAATGAAACAGTTGATCGGCGCCATCGAGAAGGCAACGCCCTCCGGACCCTATTCGCCCAAGCTCGGCGAATACGAGCGCAGCCTGAGCCCGGTATTTGAGGCGATCGGCGTTACCGCCACAGCGGCGCAGCGGCGGGCGCTGAATGATCTGTTGCGAGCGGGTCAGGTCGAAAAGGCCAAGTTTCGG
>DATIMO010000005.1:0-9745 GCA_035475215.1 Acetobacteraceae bacterium
AGCACCGAAGCGATGTGGTACGGTGTGATTTGGGCCCGCCGGAGCGATGCCCCGATCGAGGCTGGACGGTGACACCGTACTTGGCAAGATCGCCGAAGCATGCGGTCAGTACGGTCGGGTTCCGTCGTATGCGGAACTCAGGCTTTACAGACGACGGGATAGGACATTTCCGAGCCACGGCGCGCTCTTCGGTCATTTTAGTACACGCGCGGAGCTCATTGCCGCACTGTCAAAATGGTGTCGCGAGACTGTCGGCTATCAGGATGTCGCTGGCATGCTCCCGCGACCAGAAAACGATACCTTGCCTGTGGCGGTTCGCGCCGAAGGGTTTGTCTATCTCATCCAATCGGGCAATTACCACAAGATCGGTCATAGTGACACACTTGAGCGCCGGATCAAAGAAATCCGAGTCACGCTTCCGGAGCCAGTCGCGCTCGTTCACGTCATCCGAATTGATGACCCGCTGGAGCATCGAGGTATGTTGGCATAACCGGCTTGCAGATCGCCGCGCAAACGGCAAATGGTTTCGTCTGAACCGGGTTGACATCGCGGCATTCAAGCGGCGCAAGTATCAGTAGCACGCGTTGCGACTTGTGGTCGTCGCCGATCCGAAGAAACCTGCCAGGGGTTCTCCTCTCCTGCGTGCGGGAGTGGTTGGTTGGCGATGCGGTCTGGGGGATTGGGTCGCATGCATCTCCCTCACCCGCCGCGCTTTGCGCGTCGACCTCTCCCGCAAGTGCGGGAGAGGTGATTCGATGCATGGCGTGGCGACTGGCACCTCGATGATTATTTTGCTGCCTCGCCAAACCCCGCTACCAAGTCCGCCAGATGTCCGATCTCTTCCAGCCGCAGGCCATCCGGGGCGGCCAATGCACGTCCGCCTCGCGCCAGTCGTCGCGGCAGGCACGCGGTGTCGAATCCCAGCTTGGCGGCTTCCTTCAGCCGTGCCTCGGCCTGAGCTACCTGACGGATCTCGCCAGACAACCCGACCTCACCGAAATACACCGTCCCGGCACTGGTCGGTCGATCATGCGCCGCGGAGGCAATCGCCGCCGCCACCGCGAGGTCCGCCGCCGGCTCGCTGACACGCAGCCCACCGGCGACGTTCAGATAAACGTCCATCGCATTCAGCCGCAGTCCGCACCGCGTTTCCAGCACCGCCAGCAGCATAGATAACCGCCCGCCTTCCCAGCCGATCACCTGTCGGCGCGGCGCCCCGCCCGGATTGGGCGACAATAACGCCTGCACCTCCACCAGGACCGGGCGCGTTCCTTCGAGGCCGGCAAAAACCGCGCTTCCGGCAATATTTCCGCGTCGTTCCGCAAGAAACAGTGCCGAAGGATTGGTGACCTCGGCCAGCCCCCCTTCGGTCATTTCGAACACGCCGATCTCATCGGTAGCGCCGAAGCGGTTCTTTACCGCGCGCAGGATACGAAACTGGTGGCCGCGCTCGCCTTCGAAATACAGCACCGCATCGACCATGTGCTCCAGCACCCGAGGTCCGGCAATCGCGCCATCCTTGGTTACGTGACCAACCAGCACCAGCGCGAAACCGCGCGACTTGGCCAACCGGATCAGCTCGAATCCGGCAGCGCGCACCTGCGCCACCGTCCCCGGCGCGCTGTCGATCGAATCGAGCCACATCGTCTGGATCGAGTCGATGACCACCATGGTCGCCGGCCGCAGTTCCAGGCTGGCGGCGATGTCGCGCAGATTGACCGAGGCGGCGAGACCGATCGGCGCCTCGGTCAATCCCAGACGCCGGGCCCGCAGCCGCACCTGCTCGATCGATTCTTCGCCGGACACATAAAGCACCGGCTGGCCGGCACGGGCGAGCGCAGCGGCTGCCTGCAGCAACAGGGTCGATTTGCCAATCCCCGGGTCGCCGCCGACCAGAACCGCGGATGCCGGCACCAACCCGCCGCCCAGAACCCGATCCAACTCCGCGATGCCGATCGCCGCACGCGGCGGCGGTTCCGCATTGCCGGCCAGCCGTACGAATTCCACGGAACGGCCCGGCGCAGCCTTCGCCGCCGGGCCGGGGCGCGGCGCCTCCTCGACGATGGTGTTCCATTCACCGCAAGCCTCGCACCGGCCGGCCCATTTCGGACCGGCCGCACCGCAGGACTGGCAGACGAAGCGGGTTGACGGTTTGGCCAAGCCGCGGATTCAGGGATTGGTGGTGAGCATCGCAGGGCCGCCGGCAGGATCCTTCACCGTGCTGACCAGCATGTGCCAGGTCCGGTCGTCTTTGGACGCGGTGTATTCACGGTTGTTCAGATCCTTGGTTTGCGGATCGGACGGATCGTCCATTGTCGTGAACGAAATGTTGGCTGCATGCAGTGTATCGTCCAGGTGGTGAACGAGAGCATTGCCGTTCGCGTTGTCGGCGACCACGGAACAGGAACCGTCGTCCTGCACGACCAGCACCAGGGCGAGTTGGCCGCCAGACGCGTCATAAGCGGCGCCGGGCAGACCGCCGAGGAATTCGTCCACCCGATCGGCCGGCACTTCCGGGAAGCCGGCGTGTTCGATCCACGCACGCAGGGCGCCAATATCGGCCGGAAAGCCGATGCAGCTCTGCATGAACAAGTTCACCGCCCGATCGGCCGGAGCGTCCGGCTGATCGCCCCAGGCCGCACCGGTCAGCGCCACAAGGGCCATGCAGGCGGGGAGAATCGGAGCAAGGCGGATCATCAGGGGCACATTACTCAACACGGCTCCAAGAAGGGAATGATTCAGATCAAGTGTGGCGCGCCCCCCTGCGATAAGGCTGGTGAAAGTGTGCGGGCTCACTCTGGTCCACAATAAGCCGTATGGTCATTCTCGGCTGCTGGAAATCCATTCGAACGGGAGCGGACAGCTTGCAGGATTTGCGAACCGAACGGGCACGGCTGGAAGCTGTGCTGGCCGAAAAGGAGCGGGCGCTTGGTCCCGGTCATCCGGACCTTGCCGGAGAGATCCGTGAACTCGGCCGGCTGGTGCATGAGCTTCGCGATTTGTTGGCAGCTCGGGCGTTGCTGGAGCGGGCGCTGGCGTTGCACAGCCGCGCGTTTGGGCCTGACCATCCGGAAGTCGCTACCGACTGCAACCATCTAGGCCTGGTGTTGCACGATCTCGGCGAACTGGATTCGGCCGCTGCCCTGTTCGAACGGGCGCTTGCAACGGACGAAGCGACGCTGGGCCGGCGTCATCAGCATGTCGGCCGCGATGCCAATAACCTGGCCGGCGTGCTGCGCGATCAAGGCGACTTGCTGGCGGCGCGAGCCGCCCTGGAGATGGCACTGGACATCTATCATCAGGCACTGGGGCCGGATCATCCCACCAGCCAGAGTGTCGCGCGCAACCTGTCCCTGCTGGGCTGATCAGGCCTTATCGTAGGCCTGGTTTCAGCAATGTCGTAATCCGCTCGACCATCCCCGATTTAGCCCAGTCTTCGCCTCCTTCCTCGCGGGCTCGCTCCTGACCTTCTGCATCCAGCAGGAAGGTCGCCGGGATGCCGTTCAGCCCGAACGCCCGCATCGCCGCGCCCTGCGGGTCCAGCAGGATCGGCAGCGTCTTGATCCCATGCTCCTGATAGAAGCGCCGCACCGCTGCCGCACCGCCATGATCCGATGACAGCGCCAGCACCACCACGCCCTGTCCGGCGAGTTTGCCGGCCAATGCGTCGAGCGATGGCAGTTCGGCAACGCACGGGGCGCACCACGTGGCCCACAAATTCAGCACCACACCGGAGCCACGATAGTCCTTCAGCGAATGCGATGCGCCGTCCGCGTCCAGGAAGCTGATGGCGGGCGCCGGAACCGGGGGGTCGATGAGTTTCAGCTTACCCGGGGTTTCTGCTTCCTCGGCGAGCGGTTTGCGCGAAAGCAGCCCGACCGCTAGGGTTCCGATCAGCGCCGCCCGGCGCGCAATTTTCCTCATTCTGCGGATTTCCTTTCGTGAGCCACTCGCCGGACCGACGGAACGCGCCTGCAAACGCGCAGTGGGGTGGGCGCTTCGCCGCCGGTCCCGCCCTGATCATGCAGGAGATCAACGCCTCGATCGGCTTCGATCGCAAGCTCTGGCGACAGGACATCAACGCGTCGGTGGCGCATGCGACCATGCTGGCGACGGTGGGTGTGATCAGTGCCGAAGATGCGGCGGCGATCCGGTCTGGACTTGCCGCGATCGCGCAGGAAATCGAGAGCGGGCAGTTTCCGTTCACCGAGGCGCTCGAAGACATTCACATGAACGTGGAAGCGCGGTTGACCGAACGCGTCGGCGAAGCTGGCCAGCGCCTGCACACCGCGCGCAGCCGCAACGATCAGGTGGCGACGGATTTCCGGCTCTGGGTGCGCGACGCGATCGACGGGCTGGCGGTGCAGATTGCCGATCTCATGCGCGCGTTGGCCGAGCGTGCGGCGGCCTATGCCGCGGACCCGATGCCAGGCTTCACCCATTTGCAGACGGCACAGCCGGTGACGTTTGGTCATCATCTGCTGGCTTATGTTGAGATGCTGGATCGGGACCGCGGACGACTGGCCGATTGCCGCCGGCGCCTCAATGAATGCCCGCTTGGCGCCGCCGCACTGGCCGGCACGTCGTTTCCGATTGACCGGCAGATGACGGCGTCGGAACTTGAGTTCGACCGGCCCGCGGCGAATTCACTGGATGCGGTATCGGATCGGGATTTCGCGCTGGAGTTTCTGTCTGCCGCCGCGATCTCGTCGATGCACCTGTCGCGTCTGGCGGAGGAGATCGTGATCTGGGCCAGCGCACCGTATCGTTTCATCCGATTGTCCGATGCGTTCACCACAGGCAGTTCGATCATGCCGCAGAAGCGGAATCCGGATGCGGCGGAACTCGTGCGGGCGAAGACCGGACGGGTCGGCGGTGCGCTGATGGCGTTGCTGACGGTGATGAAAGGTCTGCCGCTGGCTTATGCGAAGGACATGCAGGAAGACAAGGAGCCGGTGTTCGATGCTGCTGAGGCGTGGGCGTTGTCGCTCGCGGCGATGACCGGGATGGTGCCCGACATGGTGCCGGATACGGGGCGGATGCGTGAATTCGCTGGATCCGGTTTTGCGACGGCGACGGATCTGGCGGACTGGCTGGTGCGCGTGTTGAAGCTGCCGTTCCGTGCGGCGCACCATGCGACGGGACGGCTGGTGGCGATGGCGGAGGCGAAGGGCGTGGAGCTTGCCGGATTGTCGCTTGCCGCGATGCAGAGCGTCGAACCGGGGATCACTGCGGACGTGTTTTCCGTGCTGTCGGTCGATGCGTCGGTTGCATCTCGTACCAGTTATGGCGGGACAGCGCCGGCCAATGTCGCGCGGGAGGCCGCGCGTTGGCTGGCAGCACTATGAAGCCGCTGATGCTTCTAGCGCTTCTGCTGGCGCCGCTGCTGTTATCGACCTGTGGCAAGAAAGGTCCGCCGATCCCGCCGGGGCCACCCAACAAGGTGACATGGCCGCGAAGCTATCCTACATATTGACCCGGAGACGCCCGGGCGGTCACGCCGCCCGAGCCGCTCCCGCTACTTCTTGATAATGATCTTGACCCTGACGGTCAAGACCACCACTATCCGTAACGGAAGCCACGCATGGTAGAGCATGCCAGCCTCCGGTTTCGCCGGCTGGGACCATTCCCGGCCGGCGTTTTCATTTTGGATCGACTCTGCCGACCAACCGGTTAACGGCGGATACTGGGACGTGCCCCGTGATCTGATCCGCGATCCGTCGTAGGTTTGCGCATGTCCTCTCATCCGCTGCCCATGCCGCACGAAACACCTGACCCGACCGTCGCAGAGCTTATCGCTGCGCGCCCGCAGCTTGCCATGCACGCAATGGACGGGCTGTTGCTCGATGGCGTGCCGCTCAACGCAATCGGCGATACGCTCGGAACTCCTGTGTGGGTCTATTCCGCGGCGACCATGCGCATGCGGCTTACGGATTTGTCATCGGCGATGCGCAATGCGGGTCTCGAGCCGCACATCCACTATGCGGTCAAGGCGAACGACCTGCTTGCCGTGCTGCGCGTCTTCTCCGGCCTTGGCGCTGGCGCGGATGTGGTCAGCGAAGGCGAATTGCTGCGTGCCCGCCACGTCGGCTTCCCAGCCGATCGAATCATATTCTCGGGGGTCGGCAAGTCGCCGGGGGAATTGCGCCTCGCACTGACTGAACAGATCGGGCAGATCAACGTCGAAAGCGCCGAAGAACTCGACATGCTCTCCGCTATTGCCGTCAGCACCGGGCACGCGGCGCGGGTCGCGTTGCGTATCAATCCCGACATCGATGCCGGGACGCACAGCAAGATCAGCACGGGCCGCGCCCGCGACAAGTTCGGCATTCCCTATCGCGATGCCGCCGCCCTCTATGCGCGTGCCGCCGACTTGCCGGGGCTCCAGCCGGTCGGACTCGCCGCGCATATCGGCAGCCAGGTGGTTTCAGTCGCGCCCTATCGCGCGGCTTTCGAAAGGCTTGCGTCGCTGGTGCGCGACCTGCGCAGCGCCGGTCATGCTGTCACCACTGTCGATTGCGGTGGCGGCCTGGGTATCCCCTACCGCAATCAGCCGACCATCAGCCCGGCCGCCCTGGCCGGCGTGCTCGGGCATGCCTTCCAAAATCTCGACGTTGGCCTGATCCTGGAACCGGGCCGCTGGCTGGTCGGCCCTGCCGGGGTCCTGCTGACGTCCGTGGTGCTGGTCAAGAACACCGGTCACCGTTTCGTGGTGCTCGATGCGGCCATGAACGACCTCATGCGGCAGGCGTTGTATGATGCCTGGCACGGCATCGTGCCGGTCTCGGCGGTGGATGCGCTCGGCCAACTGGGGCCGGCAGACGTGGTTGGCCCGGTCTGCGAGACCGGCGACACCTTCGCGCGAGGCCGGATGCTGCCGCCGCTGGTCCCGAACGCGCGCGTGGCGATTCTGGATGCCGGAGCGTATGGTGCCGTGATGAGCTCGACATACAACGCCCGCCCGCTGGCGGCCGTGGCAATGGTCGATGGCGATCGCTGGGACGTGGTCCGGGCCCGGCAGTCGCACGCCGCACTGTGGCGTGATGAACGCATCCCCGGGTGGCTCGCATGAATGCACCTGAAAACCCTGCCGGCGCCCTGCATCGCCGGCTGGCACTGAGGCGCGCCCTAGCGCGGTTGGCGATCCTGTTCGAGCGTCTCTGGCCGGCGCTGTGGCCGCCGATCGGCGTCATCGGGCTGCTGGTGTGTCTGGCGCTGCTGAACGTCCTGCCAAATCTGCCACCGCTGATACAACTCGCGGTATTGGTGATTGGCGGCCTTGCCGTCGTCGCCTTGCTGGTGCGCGGCCTGCACGGCATCACCAGACCGGATGATGCCGCGGCCGATCGCCGGCTGGAGCGCGCGTCCGGCCTGCGCCACCGTCCGCTGTCCGTCCTGGTGGACCGGCCATCGGCGACGGATGAAGCGGGAACGGCGCTGTGGCAAGCGCATGTGATCCGTGCGGCCGCGCAGATTCGACGGCTTCGCATCGGCCTGCCGCGCCCCGGATTGGCCCGGCGCGACCCACGGGCGCTACGCGGCGCGCTGGTGGTGGCTTTGGTTGCGTGCGTTGGAATTGCCGGTACCGATTCGCCGGCGCGCCTGTGGGCGTCGTTGCAGCCGACACTGCCGCGTGAGGCCTCCGCCCCGTCGACCCAGCTCCAGTCCTGGATCACACCTCCGCCGTACACCCATATCGCGCCCGTCTTCATGAAGCCGGAACTGCGTGCGTTGTCGGTGCCCGCCGGGTCACATCTGACCGCCAGCGTGACTGGTGGCAGCGGCACACCTGTGCTGACACTGGATGGCCGCTCGGCGGAGTTCAAGCCGCTCGATCAGGCCAGTTTCCAGGCCGACCAGGATCTGGTCAGCGGCGGCCGGCTGGCGATCCGGCGCAACGGCGCCGAGCTTGCAGGATGGGATCTGACTGTCGTCGCGGATCAGCCACCGACCACCGCCTGGGCCGAACCACCCGGCCCGGCGACCACCGACCGCCAGCATCTGCGCCTGCCATGGCGTGCATCGGACGACTACGGCGTGGTCTCGCTGGAAGTGGAGATGCGCCTGCGTGATCGCACGACGGCACCGCCTTTGGTTGTCACCATTCCCGTGGCCGGCGAATCCAAATCAATTCACGGGGTGCAGGAGCAGGACCTGACGGCTCATCCCTGGGCCGGGCTGCCCGTCACTGCCCATCTGGTCGCGCGGGATGCACCGGGTCAGGTCGGCCGCAGCGCCGAGGCGACATTCGTGTTGCCCGAGCGGTCCTTCCAGAACCCGGTTGCCCGCGCCCTGATCGCAATCCGCAAGGGGCTGAGCCTGCATCCAGATGATCGCGATGCCGCGGTCGGCGGACTGGACGCGCTGCTGTTGCAACCGAAAGCGTTCAAGGACGATTACGGCGCGTACCTCAACCTCAGTTCGATCTATTATCTGCTGGAACACGATCAGTCGGCGGATGCGATTCCCCAGGCGCAGCGCCAGATGTGGGAGCTGGCGCTGCACATGGAGGAAGGCGGCCTCGATCGGACCGCCCGCGCGTTGGAGCAGGCCCGGCAGGCCGCAAAAGATGCATTGCAGAAGGCGCTGCAGGATCCTGACAAGGCCAACCGACAGGCGCTGGAGCAGCGGCTGAAGGAGTTGCAGCAAGCGATCCAGAACCGCATGCAGGCGCTGATGGAGCAATTGCGGCGCAACGGCCAGGAGATTCCGCCGCAGGCCGACGCACAGCGCCTGAGCAGCCAGGATATGCAGAAGCTCGCCGATCAAGCACGCGAGGCAGCGAAACAAGGCCGTATGGCTGACGCGCAGCAGCGGATGGCGGAACTGGAGCGCATGCTCGACGCCTTGCGCAATGCGCGGGCGATGACCGCGGAGGAAATGCAGCGAGCCCAGCAACGCCAGCGCGGACAGCAGCAGATGGGCGCGGTGCAGGACATGATCGGCCGGCAGGGCGGGCTGCTGGATCACTCACAGCAGCGGACCCAGTCGCCTGGGCCGGACCAGCAGAACGCAACACCGAGCCCTAGCCAGCCCGGTGATGAAGCCCAGCAGCGTGAGGCCGACCAGCGTGTGCAGCAAGCGCTGCGCCGGGCTCTTGGCGAGATGATGCAGCAATTCGGCGACCTGACCGGAAAGATCCCCCCAAGCCTCGGCGATGCGGACCAGGCCATGCGCGACGCCACCCAGGCACTGGGCCAGGGCCAGGACAAGGCCGCCGGCGACGCCGAGCAGCGTGCGATAGAGGCGTTGCAGAAGGGCGGCCAGCAAATGAGCCAACAGATGGCTCAGCAGTTCGGCAATGGTCAGTCCGGCCAAGGCAATCAGCCCGGCGATCAGCCGGGATTGGCGTTGCAGGATGGGCCGGGCGACGGGCCGGGTTTTGGTCCTCTGCCGGGTCGCGCCGGACGTCGCGATCCGCTCGGGCGTCGCTTCGGCGAGGGGCATAACGGGGCCGACGAAACCGATGAGGTCACCGTCCCGGACCAGGCCGCCCGACAGCGTGCCCAGGAGATCGAGCGGACGCTGCGTGAACGTGGTGCCGACCGCACGCGACCCCAGGAGGAGCTGGACTACATCAACCGGCTGCTGAAGCAGTTCTGAACCGGCATCCAGCGCCCCACTGGTCTTGCATGCGGCGGACTTGCTAGACTGGGGGACGATTCGCCCGGTTTGCGGGCGCGGTCGTTTGAGGTGAGATACAAATGAGATTGAAGGCCGACCGCGCCTCCCTGCTCAAGGCGCT
>DATIMO010000006.1:0-4534 GCA_035475215.1 Acetobacteraceae bacterium
TGGTCAGGTAAGCGACCTCCGTCAGACCCGGAACGTCGGGCGCGCTCGGTCGGCCGCCGACATTGATGAACACGCGCTCACCACGCAGCCGGTCCCCATTCACTTCGATTTCATGTGGCCCGACAAACCGAGCCTGCCCCTGCACAACCGTAACCCCATGCGTCTCGCGCAGTGACCGTTCCAGCGCGGTACGGCTGGCTCCGGCGATGGCATCCTTGCGTGCCCGCACGCGCGCCCAGTCGATCCCGACCGGCCCGCTGATCGTCACGCCGAACTCCTCGGCCCGGCGCGCCATGTGCGCGGCATAGGCGCTGGCCACCATCGCCTTGGTCGGCGTGCAGCCGGTATTGACGCACGTACCGCCAAAGCGCCCGCGCTCAATGATCGCCACACGCTGGCCGGCGCCCGCCAAACCTCGTGCCAGCGATGGCCCCGCCTGGCCGGTGCCGATAATAATCGCATCATAGCTCGTCATGCAGACCTCCCTTGTGTCGGAAGAAAGACGCGCCGAACGTGCTTGCGTTACGCCCGATAATGGTTCCACACTCGCGGCCGACTGGAAAATCAAAAAAGGGAAACGTCCGATGCTCCGCAAACTCCTGAACACCGAAGATCAGGACAACAATCTCGGCCCGGTGGTGCTGTCAGCAGTGATTTCAGCCGTAATCGCGCTGCTCGATTTGCTGTTGCTGCTGTAAAGGCCGCGCGATCAAACCCGGCCAATCGGCCACCCTGCGATCTGGTGATCGACGCACCCTCCGGCTGGGCGGCATGGGACGTTCTACCGCGTGCTGACAGCGAATCGCAACGCGAGGATACTCACGAATTGCGAATCGCCCCCCTGAACCTGACAAACGGGAATCCCGATGACGATCGACATCGACAGACTGACCGAGTCCGAGCTGACCGACCTCAACCACCGCATCGTTGCACGCCTCCGCTTCCTGAATCAGATGCGGGCGCATTCGGATATGCTCGAATTCAGGATCGGCGACCGTGTCGCCTTCCGATCTCCGGCTCAAGGACCAGTCGAAGGCATGCTCACACGCTACAACAAAAAGACGGTTACGGTCATCACCGATGACGGCCGGCAGTGGAACGTCACCCCGAGCCTCCTCCGCAAGGTCATCTCACCCAGAAATGCAATGGCCGGTGGATCCAACGTAATCGAATTCGGTAAACGCTGACGCGCGTAGGACCATGCTCGGCGACCCCGAGCACCTCACCAAAGGTTAACGAAGCGTAACCGCCAGATGTACATCCAGGCTCGGGCCGGTCCATCGATGTACATCTGGGAACAATCACCCGGCGAATAACTCGCCCAGAAACGTGCTAGGCTGGCCCCCGAATCGCGACCGCCCAGAGGGAACGTACAATGAACGCACCGCCCCTGCCCCACCCCGGTGAGGTCACCGACCGCAATCTGGCGCTGGAATTGGTACGTGTCACCGAGGCCGCAGCCCTGGCCGCCTCCCGTTGGATTGGCCGCGGGCAAAAGAACGAGGCCGACGGCGCCGCTGTCGAAGCCATGCGCAAGGCGTTCGACACGGTCGCGATCGAAGGCACCGTGGTGATCGGCGAAGGCGAGATGGATGAAGCGCCGATGCTCTATATCGGCGAAAAGGTCGGCGCCGGCGGCCCGGCCATGGACATCGCGGTCGATCCGCTAGAAGGCACCACCCTCACCGCCAAGGGCGGCCCGAACGCCATCGCCACAGTTGCGCTGGCGGAAAAGGGCGGGTTCCTGCACGCGCCCGACATCTACATGGACAAGATCGCGGTGGGCGGCGGGCTGCCGGAGGGCGTCGTGGACCTGGATGCGCCGGTGGGTGAAAACCTGCGCAGTCTCGCCCGCGCCAAACAGCGTGACATCTCCGACATTGTCGCCTGCATCCTCGACCGCGACCGCCACAAGGAACTGATCGCGAAATGCCGGGAAGCCGGCGCCCGGATCATGCTGATCAGCGACGGCGACGTTGCCGGGGTGATCGCCACCGCCACGCCGGACAGTTATGTGGACATCTATATGGGCTCCGGCGGCGCGCCCGAAGGTGTGCTCGCCGCCGCCGCGCTACGCTGCATCGGCGGGCAGATGCAGGGCCGGCTGCTGTACGAGAATGACGCCCAGATCGAGCGCGCCCGCTCCATGGGCGTGACCGACCCGAAGCACAAATACACCATCCTGCAGATGGCGAAGGGCGACGTCATGTTTGCGGCCACCGGCGTGACGCCCGGCGCGATGCTCCGCGGCGTGCGCCGTTTCGGTCATGGCGCGACAACCCATTCCATCGTCATGCGCAGCAAGTCCGGCACGGTCCGCTACGTCGAAGCGCACCACAACTTCACCACCAAGACCTGGGTCTCCCCCTGAGCGGGATGACCACACCCGTTCTCGGCATCACCCGAAGCCTGAGCGGTCGGCGCTGGGTATGGCGCGTCGGTGAGGACCGGCTCGGCCTGGGCATCGCCCAACGTGCCGGGGTGCCGGAGGTCGTCGGGCGGCTGCTGGCCACCCGCGGCATCGATATCGATGCGGCCTGCCATTTCCTGGACCCGACGCTGCGCGCGTTGTTGCCCGACCCGTCGGTGCTGGCCGATATGGATGCGGCGGCCGGACGACTGGCGGACGCCGCCAGCCGGGGCGAAACCGTCGCGGTGTTCGGCGACTACGACGTTGACGGCGCCTGCAGTGCGGCGCTGATGGTGATCCTGCTGCGCGGTCTGGGGTGCACCGTGCTGCACCACGTGCCGAATCGGCTGACCGAGGGTTATGGGCCGAACGCGCCTGCCCTGCTCGGCCTCGCTGATCGCGGCACAACCCTGATCGTCTGCGTCGATTGCGGCACGGCCGCCGGCGACGCGCTGGCAGCAGTACAGGGCCGCGCCGATGTGATCGTGCTCGATCACCACAAGGCCGACGGCCCACCGCCGGCAATCCTGGCAACGGTCAATCCAAACCGGCTGGACGACCGATCGGGTCTGTCCATGCTGTGTGCCGCCGCGGTCGCCTTCATGACCGCCGTTGCCATCGTGCGCACCCTGCGCCGGCGCGGCTTCTTCGCCACGCGGCGGGAACCCGATCTGCTCGGCCTGCTCGACCTGGTGGCGCTGGCCACGGTCTGCGACGTGATGCCACTGACCGGCGTGAACCGGGCGCTGGTCTGCCAAGGGCTGAAGATCATGGCGCGTCGCGCTCGACCTGGCCTGGCGGCACTGATGGCGATCACCCAGACCCGCGACCGACCGACCGCGGCAACCTGCGGGTTCGGCCTGGGGCCCCGGATCAACGCGGCCGGACGGATCAGCGAGGCCGATCTGGGCGTGCGCCTGCTGCTCTGCGAGGACCCCACGCAAGCCGCTGCGCTGGCCGAGTGCCTCGATGGCGTAAACCGGGAGCGCCAGGAAGTCGAGGCGGGCATCCTGGAAGCCGCCTTCCAGGCCGCCGAGGCGCAGGCGGCAGCCGGGCATCCCACGCTGCTCGTTGCGCGTGCGTCCTGGCATCCGGGCGTGGTCGGCATTGTTGCCGGGCGCATCAAGGAACGTTTCAACCGACCCGCCTGCATCGCCGGGATCGCCGATGGGATGGCAAAAGGCTCCGGGCGGTCGGTGCCGGGGATCGATCTGGGCGCCGCGGTGATCTCGGCGCGGCAGGCAGGGATCCTGCACACCGGCGGCGGGCATCCGATGGCCGCCGGATTCGCGCTGGAAGCCGCCCGCGTGGCTGCGTTCCATGCCTTCCTCAATGAACGGCTGGCGGCGGCCGGCGACCTGCCGGCGGCAGCCGACCTGGCGATCGAGGGCACCTTGGCGGTGCCCGGGGCCACAACCGAACTGGCCGGGCACGTGGCCCGGCTGGCGCCCTTCGGGGCCGGCAATCAGGAGCCGGTGTTCGTGCTCCAGCGCGCCCGTGTGATGCGGGCCGATCGGGTCGGTCGCGAGGGGACCACCATTCGCGCTTTTGTTGAAGGCGAAAGCGGCGGCACGCGGCTGAAAGCGATGCTGTTCCGGGCGCGCGACGGACTGCTGGCCGAGGCGCTGCTGAACGGCGGCGTTCCGTTGCACCTCGCCGGCCATTTGCGGGCGGAGGAATGGAACGGCAGCATCGGGGTCGGGTTTGCCGTGACGGACGTGGCCCCGGCTTGATCCTTGCCCCTTGATTCTGGCCGCTTGAGCCAGGTCGCTTGACCACAGTCCCTTGACCCTGGCGGGTGCGTTCCGCTACCCCAGCGCGCCGCCGCCGTCCCGTTCGTCTAGAGGCCTAGGACACCAGCCTTTCACGTTGGTAACACGGGTTCGAATCCCGTACGGGACGCCACGCCCGAACAAGACTGGGCACCTGTCGGGCGGCGGCTGGCAGACTGCCCGCGGCGGCTGCCTTCGCAAGGGCTGCCTCAATCACGCAGGCGGATTTCGGCGTCCCCGACGATTACCTGTGCGACGATCGGCGTGCGTAGGTCTTGCCGAACGACGAATCCTCGCCCTAATCCAACTTCCGCACCGCCGGCAAAAATAGAACGACAAATCAGTGTTCTAC
>DATIMO010000007.1:0-5175 GCA_035475215.1 Acetobacteraceae bacterium
CTTACAAACCTTTCCCGAGACCTTCAGGGCACCCGGTACATACGGATATTTTTTGAGCAACGAGGGTGCTCGCAAACTTCTCCACCTGGTTGCGCGAGACGGGTTCGGCTCGTTTTTGGATTGGCGACTACTTGCCTATAGCATGCAAACGGAAGATGTCACTCAGCTTGCCGTTGGAACTCCTGCTTCAATCTCCCTTCTACAATTGCACCAGAACATAATGCGGGGCCCGGAAAGGCTGGTTGCCTACACCCTTTACCCTTGTCTCGTAAAACCAGGCTCACAACCCAGTGTTATCGCTGAGGAAAACGCGGCTCACTGAACCCTGGTCGCCCGCGGCGGCGAAGGTCGGCGACACCGCATCACTGGCTTCACGATCCCGCGACCCCCATCATTACGGCCCTGCCGGATCTCCGTCAAATATCCACCGGCCCCCCACGCCACACTCCACCAGTCGTCCAAAATCTCGAGACTCGCTCCGATTCGCCGCGCCAAATTACCTTTTCCGGTCATCACGGCGACAAAACCCACCCCACGCGCCACCGCCGCCCCTCCCGTTCGCCGGTCCGCCCTCACGCCTCCGATCCTTGACAACGCCCGCGCACCAAACCCAACCTGCCGCCGGAATAGTTCGCAAGGGGGGCGACGATGAAGCACGGCGCCATCGCCACCGTTACCTGCGCCAGCCGCTCGCGCTCATCTTCACAACCCGCACGCCCCGTCGCGCCACCATCCAACGCGATACGCCGCACCACACATCATCACCAACCGCCATAACAACACACACCCGCCACACCCATCCGAACGGCCCGGAAAAAACAGGGGAGAGAAAACCAAAATGCACAGACCAGCACGGAAACTCATCGCCGCAACCGCACTCGCCGCAACCACCTGCCTCACAGCACTACCAGCAATCGCCCAACCGATCGATACCGCGCGCATCGCCGCCGGCAGCCCGAACGACTGGCTCAGCTATCACGGCTCATACAAGGACTGGAACTACAGCGGCCTCGACCAGATCAACACCAGCAACGTCGGCAATCTCGCCGTCGCCTGGATCCACGTTCCAGGCAAATCCACGCGCGGCCTGCAATCCATGCCGCTCGCCGCGGATGGTGTGCTCTACTACACGGGCTCCTACAGCCGCGTCTTCGCACTGAATGGCAGCACCGGCCAGGTCATCTGGTCCTACTTCCCCGAACTCGATGAAGCCCTCGTCGCCCGCCAGACCCACTCGCCCTACAATCGCGGCGTGGCGCTGGGCGAGGGCAAGGTCTTCGTCGGCACCGTCGATGGCCACCTGATCGCGCTCGACATGAAGACCGGCAAGCCGGTGTGGGATACCCAGCTCCAGGATTCCAAGAAGCTCACCGTCGGCTTCACCGGCGCGCCGCTCTACGCCAACCATACCGTGGTCATCGGCAGCCAGGGCGGAGAATGGCCCGGCCGCGGCCCGCTCTATGGCGTAGACGCCGCCACCGGCAAGGTGAAATGGACCTTCGACACCGTCGCCCCCAATGACGACGCAAAGAAGACCTGGGGCAACGATTCCTGGCGCACCGGCGGCGGCGGCGGCTGGATGCCCGGCAGCTACGACCCGGACACCAACACCGTCTATTGGGGCACCGCCAACCCCGCGCCACTGTACGACTGGGCCGGCGACGACTGGATGCACACCGGCTCTCGTCCGGGCATCAATCTCTACACCACGTCGGTGCTGGCACTCGACCTCGATACCGGCCAGCTCAAATCCTTCCATCAGGAACTGCCGCACGATACCTGGGACTTCGACAGCGCCATCGGCGAGTTCGTCTGGATCGATCGCAACGGCCAGAAATCCATCGTCCACCCGAACAAGAGCGGCTACGTCTTCGTCTATGACCCGCAGCTCAAGTTGCAGAACGTCTATAACCTTCTGCAGAACAGCAACTTCGTCAAATCGATCGATCCCAAGACCGGGGAACTGAGCGGCCGTCGCGACTTCTCCGCCGGCAAGCAGTCAACTCCGCTTTGTCCGGCAATCGACGGCGGCGTTAGCTGGAATTCCGGCAGCTACGATCCCAAGAACGGGCTCTGGTACAAGATCGGCAACGAATGGTGCATCGATCTGACGGTCGAAAAAACCACGCCGGTGACCGAACCTGTGGTGCAGCTCAATATCGGTGCCAACTTCAAGCTGGTGCCGCCGCCGGGCGGAGAAATCTACGGCCATCTCGACGCGCGCGATCCGCTCACCGGCGCCAAGAAATGGGAAATCCGCTATCCCGAACCGCCGATGTCGAGCATCATGACCACCGCCGGCGATCTGCTGTTCGTGCCGGACAGCCGCGGCGTGCTGCACGCCTACAACGCCAACACCGGCGCCGAACTCTGGAGCCACAGTGACGGCCTCGGCCATCAGGGCGGCATCATGAGCTACTCCGCCGACGGCAAGCAGTACGTCGCCGTTGTCGCCGGATTCGGCGGCATGGTCAGCGACGATTACGCGCCGACTTTCGGCGAGCCGTACAAGAGCATGCCGCGGGATGATGGTGTGCTGGTTGTCTATGCGCTGAAGTAGGATTAAGGACCTCCCGAGGGCGGATTGCTGCCCTTGGGAGGGACTGTTGGCCGCCATGCTCTTGCGCTTGTTCATCCTGCTGCTGCTGGCAACCACCGGATCGTATCAGGCCGTCGCGCAGCAGACAGCGGCCAAATCGACGATCAACGTGCAGCAGCTGTTCGCCACGACTTGCGGGTGGTGCCACAGTGATGGCGGGCGCACCGCCGGCAAAGGGCCGCAGCTCATGGACACCAAGCGGAGCGACGATTTCATACGAAATCGGATCGAGCACGGCAAGGAAGGCGCCATGCCCGCCTTCGGCTCCGCCTTCAGCAGCGCGGACATCGACGCCATCATCGCCTATATCCACTCACTGAAACCGGACCAGGGATGAACACACGCTTCGTAACACCCGTACTCATAGCCTTGAGCGCCATCGCCGCTGTCGGCTCCGTCCAGGCGCGCACTCTGACTGCGGTGCAGGAAAGCGGCTCCATCCACATGTGCGCGCATCCCAATTCGCTGCCCTTCGCCAGCAGCACCGCCAAGCCCCCCGGGTTTGAAATCGAGCTCGGTCGCGCCCTGGCCAAGCAGCTCGGCGTATCGCTTGCGATGGATTGGATCCTGATCACCTATCAGCTCCCGCGCACCGACTGCGACATCATCCTCGACACCATATCCGCACCCGATGCGCCGCCGGATTTCGGCATGAAACTTTCCAAACCGTACTATCGCAGCGGCGTGGTGCTCGCCGTGCCGGCCGCCAGCCCGATTACGTCATTCGCGGCGCTGAACAATCAGACCAAGGTCGGCGTGCTGACCGGCTCGCTCGCCGCCATGACGCTGGACAAGCGGCACGTGCCGATCTCGATCTTCGGCTTCGATGAGGATGCGCTGGATGCGCTCGCCGATGGCCAGATCGCCGCCGCCGCTGTGTCACCGATCAGCGCCGGCTACTACAACGCCAGCCATCCCGGGCATCCGGTTACCGTCCTGCCGCCCGACGAATCCGAGCATGATCTCGTGTGGAACGTTGCCGTCGGCATGCGTCGCCCCGATCAGCCGCTGCACGACGCCATAGATACCGCCCTGGATCACCTCGCCGCCGACGGTACCATCAACCAGATCTACGCCCACTACGGCGTCGCCCTCCAACCCCCGCGCTAACGGGTCCGCACCCACACCCGGCCCCAACCCTTTCCAACCCCTTAACGCCAGGTGTACATCCGAGCCCTCCCGCGAATCGCGATGTACATCACCGCCCCGCCACCCACGCCGCCAGCACCGACCACAACGCCTGCTCCGCGCCGGCACCCGCCGCCATCCCGATATGCCCCGCCGCGGGTTCGTGCAGCACCGCCCCGTCGATCAGCCCCGCCAGCACCCGAGCCGACGCCGGCGGCACGATCCGGTCCCGCCCCGGCGCGACGACCAGACACGGCATCCGCAACCGCCGCGGCTCCACCGCCAGCCCCGCCACCCGCCACGTCCCCCTCGCCGGCGAGTTTTCCCCGTACCACCCCGTCAGGCACTCCCGCGCCACCGGGGCCGCCAGCGGAATCCCGTCGTTCAGCCAATCCTCCAGCGCCACGAACAGCCGCGCCCGCTCGCTGTCCGGGTCCAGCCGCGCGAACGCCCGGTATTTTTCCGCCACCCCGAACGGGTCCAGCAGCGCGAACAGCATCTGCAGACAATCGACCGGCAGGGTTCCGCTCGCCGCCATGATCGGCTCCAGCAGCCGCGCGCACCGTGCGGCCAGCAGCGCCAGCGCCCGATCGCCCGCGTGGAAATCCCAGGGCGCCGCGAGCAGCGCCAACCCGCGCACCAGATCCGGCCGCCGCTCCGCCGCGGCCACTGCCAGCGTCCCCCCCATGCAGTAGCCCGCCAGCAGCACCGGTTCTCCGGCCAGCGCAGCAGATGTCGCCAACGCGCGCTCCAGCCGCCCAGCGACGTAATCCGTCAGTGTGAACCGCCGCTCGACCGGCCCCGGCCAGCCCCAGTCCAGCAGCAGAGGCCGCATCCCCCGTCCGGCCAGCCAGCGCAGCATCGACCGCCCGGGTGCCAGATCAAGCACATACGCGCGATTCACCAGACTCGGTACGAACAGAACCGGCGGCCCGTCTCCGCCATAATCCAGCAGTCGGCTTCCGCCTTCCTGCCATGCCGCTGCGGGGTCCGGCAGCGCGCGTTCCCACGGATGCCGTCGATACGCCGCGATCCCCGCCAACAGCGCCGGGTCAGGGGCGACGCCGTCCCCGCCGCTCGAACTCGGCCACCCGCCCCTCGAGTTCAGCCACCCGTCGAGACAGCCGCTCGATCTCAGCATCCCGAGCATCAGGTGCAGCAGCAGCGGCCGAGGGCCGCGGCGCCTCAGCGGCCCCGGCGCGTCCGCCCGCTCCGTCATCCGCCCCCGCTCGCGCCAGCATCGCGCCAGCCGCCCCGGCCCACAACGAGACCAGTGCCTGCCAGGCTTCCTGCGCCTCCCGGTCCGACGCCAGCGCCGCCAGTTCGCTTTGCCATATCGTGATCCAGTCGCGCGCGATCTGCCCTGGGTCCACAGTCTCGGTCATGCCTCATCAGTCCCCCTCGTGCGGACCGACCATAGATTCGGATAGCCGAGGCGGAAATCCGGA
>DATIMO010000008.1:0-2800 GCA_035475215.1 Acetobacteraceae bacterium
TAGAATCGGACAGCCGGAGGCGGAAATCCGGATTTCGCGACTGAAGCGGTTCGCCTGTATGCTGTCGCCGGGTCCGCAAAACCGAGGCAAGCATGGCCGAAACCCCAACCGGCGAGACGGAGCAGAAGCCGCCCGCCGTGCCACCCGTGGTGGTAAAGAAATACGCCAACCGACGATTGTACAACACCGAAAGCTCCAGCTACATCACGCTCGACACGCTCGCCGAGATGGTACGCCAGGGCCGTGATTTCGTGGTCTACGACGCGAAAACCGGGGACGATATCACCCGTGGCGTGCTGACGCAGATCATCGTGGAGGAAGAAGGCAAAGGCCGCAGCCTGCTGCCCACGGGATTTCTGCGCCAGCTCATCGGCTTCTACGGCGACCAGATGCAGGGCCTGGTGCCCCGCTACCTGGAGCAGTCGATGGCCGCCTTCGCCCAGCAGCAGGAGCAGATGCGCGCGGCCATGCAGAAGACCATGGGCAGCTTGTTCCCGTTCGGCAACACCACCATGGAAGAGGTCGGGCGGCAGAACATGGCGATGATGGAGCGGGCGCTCAGCCTGTTCACGCCCTTCTATCGCCCCCCCGAGGGCCCGCCCGCCACCCCGGACGAGGCCGCCGAGGAGATCGCCGCTCTGCGCGCCGAGGTTGAAAGCCTGAAACGCCAACTCGCCGCCCAGAAGCCTGCAAAAGCCAGCAAGCGGCAGGATCCAACCGGCTGACCCATTACGGAGGCTCGCCGTGGCGACAGGACCCGTGCTGATCACCGGTTTCGAGCCGTATGGGGGGCGCGGTCACAACCCGGCGGCTGAGATCGCACGTGCCCTTGACGGCAGCCGCGTGGCACAAATTCCGATGGTGGGTCGCACCTTGCCGGTTTCCCATGCCGGCCTGCACGCCCGGCTGTCCGGCCTGGTCGCCGAACTGACGCCTCGGGTTGTACTCAGCGTCGGCCTCTGGCCCGGCGAACCGGCAATCCGCATCGAACGCTTCGCGGTCAACCTGGCCGATTTCGAGATTCCGGATAACGACGGACACCGGCCGACCGACCAGGCCCTCAGCCCAGGCGGGTCCGTCGCGCTCGCCGCCACTGTTCCAGTCCGCCAGATCGAAGCAGCGATGCTTGCCGCCGGCATCCCGGCCCGACTCTCCAACACTGCCGGTACTTTCCTGTGCAATGCCTGCCTGTTCGCCGCACTCCAGGCGGCGGCCGCCGCATCGCCGCCGCCGCTTTGCGGATTCATCCATGTGCCGTATCTGCCCGTGCAGGTTGCCGAAATGCTGGACCGAAACCGGCAGGAATCCCGGCTGGAACTGCACCAGCGCGCCGACCTTGCATCCATGGACCTCGATACGATGATCCGGGCGGTGCGGATCGCTGCGGACATCGCGGCCCGTGCGGCGCATGCGAGCTGACGGGGACGCACGCCCGATCCTGCAGATCGTCGAGATCGGCAAGCGTTTCGGCCCTGCTGTCGTCGCCGATCGGTTGACGTTGACCATCCAACGCGGCGAGTTTTTTACCTTCCTGGGCCCGAGCGGCTCCGGAAAATCGACGATCCTGCGCATGATTGCCGGGCTCGAGCGTCCGGACCAAGGCACGATTCGGCTGGAGGGGCGTGACGTTTCCGCGGTGCCGCCCTGGCGCCGCAAGCTCGGCATGATGTTTCAGCAATACGCGATCTTTCCGCACATGACAGTCGCCGAAAATGTCGCGTATGGCCTCAAGGTGCGCGGTATCGGCCACGCCGAAGCCGCAGCGCGTGTGATGCGGATGCTCGAGCTGGTCGGGCTGACCGGCATGGAGCGCAAGAACGCCACCCTGCTCAGCGGTGGCGAGCAACAGCGCGTCGCTTTGGCCCGTGCCCTTGCACCAGAGCCGCGCATGCTGCTGCTGGATGAACCCTTGTCTGCCCTCGACGAGAAGACCCGTCGCAGCATGCGGGCGGAACTGAAGGACGTTCATCGCAAGACGGGCACCACCTTCCTCTACGTCACGCACGATCAGGAAGAGGCGCTGACGATGAGTGATCGGATCGCGGTCCTCAATCGCGGTGTTTGCATGCAATGCGACACGCCGGAGCGCCTCTACCGCGCTCCGCATACGCGTTTCGTTGCCGAGTTCTTCCGCGGCTGGAATGTGCTCACGGCTCAATGCCGCAAGATTTCACCTGGATGCAATTCCGTATCCCTCGCCGGATCCGATATCAGGCTGCCGCATTCGCCGGACAGTGCGCCCGTGGCACACGGAGCTGAAATTCACCTGGCGATACGCGCAGAGAACGTCCGGCTCGGTGCATCGCTTGACCCACGCTGCGTGCAGCTACCAGCCAAGCTCCTGGAATGCGTCTTCCGCGGCACGGCATTCGATCATACGCTGGAGCTTTGGGATGGGCAGCGCCTGATTGCCAGCTCCACACAGAATGTGCCGATGGTCGGCGGCGGCCCCACTGTCGTACAAATCCTGCCAGCCGATCTGCTGCTGTTGGCGGATTGACTCTACGCCAATTGATCACAGGAGTGACCCACTCCCGTCATTCCCGCGAAAGCGGGAATCCAGGACACCCGACGCGTGTCCGCCCCGCCAATCACCGCCGCTCTCACCAACCGCCCCAATCCACCGCCGGATCGGGCGATCGGCGGCGACTTGCGCACTCGCACCGCTCACGCGCTCGGCCTCATCCGCAAACTGATCGACTACGGCAGGGAACTGGCCGGCACCCTGCAACAGCGCCCCTCGGCCGAAACCCTCTTCGACATCACGCGATGCTTCGGCACCATCAATATCGCGCTGATC
>DATIMO010000009.1:0-2197 GCA_035475215.1 Acetobacteraceae bacterium
ACCCGTCCCATGCGGCGCCCTAGTATCCTGAATAACCGGCCCGTGGAACCTTGGTCCGGGCTGCAGACGATCCCGCGCAGAGCAAGTTCGGCAGTATCCTGTAGCGTTCCCGGTTAGGTCATACGGACGGGCTCCCCGAGAGCCGGGACAGGAAGTCGTCCATGCGCGCGGCAGCCTGATCCGCCAGAGCGCTGGGGAACAGCGTGAAGCCATGGGCACCGCCGGGATAGATGGCGAGTTCCGCGGCATTCCCCGCTGCCAGCCAGCGCGCGTACATGAACAGCGTGTCGTCCAGCAGCGCATCGGCGGTGCCGACGGTGAACAACGCCGGCGGCATGTGATGCAGCGGTGCATACAATGGCGAGATGTCCGGCTGCCGCCGGTCGGTGACGGTGGGCAGAAATGCATTGACGAACTGCACGATATCGATGGTGCGCAACACCAGTCGCTCGTCGCCGAACAGCCGCTGACTCGGCGTCAGCGACAGATCGTAGGCGCCATACACCAGGTTGGCGCCGCTGAAGCCGGTGAAGCCATGGCGATCCCGCAAACGCAGCAGAGTGACGGCGGCGAGATGCCCGCCGGCTGACTCGCCACCGATTTTCAGCACATCCGAGCCGAATTCTGCCTTGGCGCTGCGCGCAAGCCAGAGCGCCGCGGCTTCGCAATCGTCGGGACCGGCTGGATACGGATGTTCCGGCGCGAGGCGATAGTCGACGCTGACCACGGCGAGGCCGGTGTTGTCGGCGATGCGCTCCAGCTTCGGATCCTGCATGTCAGCGCCGCCAAGTACCCAGCCGCCGCCGTGAATGTGCAGGTAGACGCCACGCGGCCGATTCGGAGCAATGATGCGCAGCGGGATCGCATTGCCGTCGTTTCCCGGAACGCTGCGCGTCTGTGCCCGCGGCGACATCACCGGTGCAGGGAAGGGGCCGTCGCCCCGGCGGCGCGCCGCCCTTGAGGCCTCGGCACCGGTTACCCACCAGTTAGGCATCGGCGTGAGCAACTGCACCATCGTCTGGTTCAACTGGCGGGTCTCCGGCGCCACGGCATCCGGCCGGAACAGTGCAGGGTCGAGTGGGTTGGTCATCCAGGTGGCTCCGCTTCACAATGGCAGGTCACTGCCGGACCTTACATAAGTCATGACCAGCATCGAGACGCGCACATCCTGGGTGGTCGCCTTCACCGCACTCGGCGTCATGTCGGTCACCTACGGTGCTCCATTCGTCGCCGTGGTGGCACTGAAGCCGATCGCCGCCGAACTGGGCAGCGAACGGACGGTGCCGGCGCTCGCCTATTCACTGGCCTGGCTGGGGGCCGCGTGGGGCGGCATTGCGATGGGGCGGGTCGCCGAGCGGGTTGGAGTGAAGTGGACCGTTGCGTTCGGGGCGGTGATGATCGGCGTGGGGCTGGTGGTTTCGGCGGGTGACAGCACGTGGCGGCTGTGGGTCGGACACGGGCTGTTCATCGGGCTGTTGGGCAATGCCGGGATCAACGCGCCCGGCTATATCTATGTCAGCCGCTGGTTTGACCGCCGGCGAGGGACTGCTCTGGCGCTGATCTCCAGCGGCCAATATGTGGCGGGCGCGATCTGGCCACCGGTGTTCGAGCGCGGCATCGCGTTGTTCGGCTGGCACGACACGATGCTGGTGTTCGCTGCGGTGGTGGTGCTGGCAGTCGTGCCTGTGGCTTTGCTGATCCTGCGCGCGCCGCCCGAGGCTTCGCATGCGCCGCTTGCACGCGGAGAGAGGACCCCGCGCGTGCTGGGGTTGCCACCGAACCTTCTACTGGGTCTGCTGGCTGTGGCGTCCTTCATGTGCTGTGTGCCGATGGCGATGCCGCAAGGGCACTTGGTGGCATTGTGCAGCGACCGCGGCATCCCTGCTTCGCACGGGGCAATCATGCTGTCGGTGCTGCTTGGATGCGCTTTCGTCAGCCGGCAATTCTGGGGATGGCTGTCGGATCGCATCGGCGGGCTACGCACCGTGCTGTGCGGATCGCTTTGCCAGCTCGTCGCGATGCTGGGCTTCCTGTTTGTGCGTGGCGAGGCCGGGCTGTTCGTTGTCGCCACCTTCTTCGGTCTGGGTTTCAGCGGAATGATTCCGGCGTATGTGCTGGCGGTCCGCGAGCTTTTTCCTCCTTCGGACGCGGCGTGGCGGGTACCGACGTTGCTGCTGTTCAGCGGCTCGGGGATGGC
>DATIMO010000010.1:0-1533 GCA_035475215.1 Acetobacteraceae bacterium
TGGTTGGCTGCGGTGGCAGCAGCAGTGGTGGAAACAAGTCCTCCACCACACCGTAACGGTCACTGCGACCAGCGGGACGGTGAGTCAGACCTCCACGGTGTCGGTCACCGTTCAGTAAAGCCCTTCCGCAGCAAACAAAAGGCGGATGCCCCCGGGCATCCGCCTTTTCTACCGCGTTACTACTGGGGCTGGTTGGCGTTCGAGTCGTCGTTGTAAGTCTGGGCCGCCGGCCCATTGGCAGACCGCGATGTCGTTACGCTTACCGGCGACTGCAGCTTGAAGTTGATCAGCGTCTCGGCCGGGATCTTCACCTGTTCGCCGCGGGTCACCGCGTTCACGCCCGCGCCCAGCCCGCCGCCAGAAGCCGCGCCGATTGCCGCGCCCTTGCCGCCGCCCGCCAGCGCGCCGATGATGGCGCCGAGTGCAGCGCCGCCACCGGCCTTGACTGCGGTATTTTTGCCGCGGCCCTTGCCCTGCTGGCTGAATGCGGTGGTGCTTACGGGAATCGACTGACCATTCAGCTGGACCGACGTCAGTTCCACCGAGAGCAGCGAGCTGCCGGAAAAGTGTGCCGCATCCTTGGCATCCGTGACGCGACCGGTGACAGGTGTTCCGCGCGGGATGGCGATCATGTTGTCGGTAATGATGTCCGCCGCCAGCGTGCCATGGATCACCTGGCCCCTCTGCGTGGTGTTGCTGTCCAGCGCTTCTGTGATCCGGACGGGTAGCGAAGTGCCTGAGTCAACGGAGACTGTGCGGGCCACCGGCTTCGGGGGCCGTGGGGGAGCGGCTGGAGCCGGAGGCGGTGCGGCCTCTGCGGCAGCGGGCGGAGGCTGAGGCGGCTGATTCATCGCCTGCTGCTGTTCTGCCGCGCGCCGCTCCCTGTGGCGAGGCGCAGGTCTTGGCGGCTCCTGCTTCTGTGCGCGCTCCGGGGTCACGGTCAGGTTGTTGATCACCGTGCGCACTCCGGCCGGAGTCCCACTGATGGCGGCGGCCAGCGCACGGGCAGCGTCATTGTTGACCGTGCCGTTTAGCGTCGCCGTTCCCCCGTTCACGCTCACCTGGATATTCTGTCCGCTCAGCGCAGATTCGCCACTGATACGGTTCTGAATATCGTTGGCGATGTCCTGATCGCTGCGCGGGGCGGGCGTCGGCGCTGTTGCCGGGGTAGCGGCCGGCGCGGGCTTTGGCGACTCTTTTGCGCCGGGCAAAAACTGCTTGCAGCCGCTCGCAACCAGCAACGATCCCGCGAGGAGCCCTGCCTGCAATACACGACGATTGAATAAGCAAGTCATTCTCAAGGATCCTTTCAATTGCTTCCTATTGTGACTGTCTTCCAGTGCAAATGTCGCGCAGCGCGCGATCAAATTCCGCCCGGCAGCAACACACACCCAGGCTGTGCGCATTCTATCCTTCACGATGGCAGCGCCGGACGAAGGACGCAGCCGATCGGCCATTCGTGAGACCATGGTGCGTCCGCTGGCAGCAGTTGGCGCCTGCGGGGCATCTATTTGGTATGGCACATCGTGGACG
>DATIMO010000011.1:0-1882 GCA_035475215.1 Acetobacteraceae bacterium
AATCGACCGCGGAAGAGCTGACAATCCCGATAGACTAGAGCGTGATCGCTTGAGGCGGACCCGTCAGAAAGCGTGAATCACGCTCCCAAACGAAGCAAGCTAGACCATGATTGCTTCGACTTGAAGCAATCATGGTCTAGCTTGCCGCTATGCCGCCTCGGCGCTGTAGACCTGGGCAAAGGCGGCCGAATCGAATGCAGTCGCCGGTACATCCATCGCGACTTGTCCCTGCGCCAGGCCGACGATCCGGTCGGCGTAGAGACGGGCGAATTGAACCTGATGCAGGCTGCACACCACCGCCACGCCGTCCGTGCGGGCGATGCCGCGCAGCAGTTCCAGAATGCCCGCGCCGGAGGCTGGATCGAGGCTCGACACCGGCTCATCGGCCACGATCAGCCGGGGTTGCTGGGCCAGAGCACGGGCGATCGCGATGCGCTGCTGCTGGCCACCGGAAAGCGTGTCGGCACGCTGGTCCGCCTGTGCAAGCACCCCGACACGATCCAGGCATTGGACGGCGAGCAGCCGGTCCGCGGGCGTGAAGCACCGGAGCCAGCCGCGCCAGGTGGACACATGACCAAGCCGGCCGGCCAGCACGTTCTCGAGCGCTGTGAGCCTGGCAACCAGATTGAATTGCTGGAACACCACCGCGACGCGCCGCCGCAGGCGACCGTGCAGTTCGGCGACCTCCGTGCCATCCACTCGTACGCTGCCACCATCCGGCGCCAGCAAACCAGTAAGGCAGCGAAACAGCGTCGTCTTTCCGGCCCCGCTCGGTCCCAGCACTGCCACGAACTCGTGCGCACCCGTCGTCAAACTGACATCCTGGAGCACCGGCCGGCCGGCAAGGACCTTTCCGACATGGCTTGCAACCAATCGTGGCGCGGCGTTCACACCAGTCGCCGCCGCAGCCATCCGGACAGCGCATCAAGCGCGGTAACGACCACCAGGATCATCGCGATAATTGTGAACAACCGCGAAAAATCGAGTAGGTCCATGCTGTTCTTTAGCTCTTGGCCGATGCCGCCGGCCCCGACAACACCGAGAATGGTCGAGGCTCGGACGTTGAATTCCCACCAGAACAGCGCAGTGGACAGCAGGACGGGCAACAGGTCCGGCACTAGTGCATAAAGGATCGCGCTGATGCGGCCGGCGCCGGTGGTGCGCACAGCCTCCAGCGGGCCGAGCCCGGCATTCTCTATGTGATCGGCGAAGTTCTTGGCGGCGCTGCCCCAGGTGTGCAGCGCCACTCCGAGGGTACCGGCGAACGGCCCCAGCCCGACCGCGGCGACGAACAGAAGAGCGAACACCACCGTATCGATGCCGCGCAGCGCGTTCAGGAACATGCGGGTGGGATGATACAGTGCCGGAAACGGCGTGATATTGCGGCTGGCGAACACCGCGGTCGGCAGTGCGAGCAACGTGGCTGCGGTGGTGCCGAGCAACGCCATCGCGACGGTCTGACTGATGCGCACCGTGAACAGCGGCATTTCCGCCAGATCGGGCGGCCAGGCCAGCAGCAGCCAGTGGCCCAGTTTCGGCAGTCCGACCGCCAGCCTGCCGAGATCAACCTCGGCCAAGCCCCAGCTCACGACGTAGAACCCCGCGATACCAGCCAGGACTGCGCCGAGGCGCAGGCGAGGCAGCAAGCGACTGCGGGGGGCCGAATCCAGCGCTGGAAGGGCGCTCTCCGCCGCAATCACGGGAGCGGCTTGATCTTGCCGACCGCGATGCCCGCCTTTTCGATCGACGTGTAAGAGGCGTGGGTGGCCGGCACGAAACCGGTGTAGTGCGGCGGGAGCAATGACTTCGCCTGGTCGACCGTGATCGCGGTCAGCACAGTTTGCACATGCGCCATGAGATCCGGCGATGCCGTGGCGGGCAG
>DATIMO010000012.1:0-2119 GCA_035475215.1 Acetobacteraceae bacterium
GCAAGCTCGAGCAGGGCATGGTGGACTGGACTCTCGAAATGTGCGCCATGTTTCGCAACCCGCCCCCCAACATCACGGTCATCAGCTACGAAGATCTGACCGTGCATCCGGAAGCCAGTTTCGCCTGGTTGCGGGAACGGCTGCTGCTTGATCCGATCGACAACATTGCATCGTTGACCGCGCAACCCTCGGTCTCTACCGGGCAATCGGATGACGAAACGCGAAACTTTTTTGCCAAAGCCGGCCCGGATGCGGACCGGACCTATCTGATCAGCCGCTGGACGCAGCGGGTCGTGCCGGAAGACATTCGGCGCGCGTTCGAGATTTGCGGGTTCTTCGGCCTTCATCTGTATGAAGACGGCAATCTCTTTCCGACCGACGCGTATCGCATCCCGACGCTGCGTCCGGCCGAATTGGGCGCCGGAGCAGTATTGGCAAGCGGAAAAGTCTGACCGTCGCATCAGAAGATGCCGTGCAGGAACCAGCGCAGGTCGCCCGTATCGGCATCCTCGCCGTCACCGCTGCGATATAGCCAGAAGCGCCGTCCGTCATCATCCTCCACCCGCCAATAGTCGCGCGTCGCCGCTGCCTCCGCCGCATGCCGCCACCATTCGCCATGAATACGCTCCGGCCCGTCGGCGCGGCGGACCCGAAACCGCCGCCGCCGCCAGGTGAACGCGACCGGCGGACGATCCGGCAGCAGCGCCATGGCCTCCACCGGCTGCGGGGGTGACAGAAGACGCACCGGACGGGGAAGCTCGCTCGGCCAGGTTGCATCGACCGCCAGCATAGGAGGAATCCGCCGCACCGAACGCTCGGGCACGTCGCTTTCTACCGCGGCGGCGCGCCAGACACGCCTCGCCCCCAGCCGGTTGGTCAGCCGATCGATCAGGACCGAGATATTCGGCGCCGCTTCCCCATCCAGGGCGCCAATAGCCAAAGCATCGGTCTGTTCCCCGATCAGCCGATCAGCCCCGGATACGACAAGTCGCATCGCCTCCACCCCCAGACCGGGGTCCACCGTCTCCAGCCGTTCGCGCAGCAACCGGCCAAGATGGGCCGCATCGCGGCTCGGCCGGGAGGTGCCGACGCGCACCGCCTGGATCGAGCCGTCCACCCGTTCGAACAGCAGATCGTACCGGCGAGCCCCCAGCCTCGCCTTGTCCAGCTTTTCGCAGACCTGGGCCGCAAGCTGCTCGATCACGGCAGCGAAGGCATCGGCGGTCAGCAGCGGCTCGACGAAGCCCAGCCGGCTGGCGATGATCTCCGGCGGCAGCATCGGCGTCAGCGGCTCGAAGACGCGGCCCAGCGCCTGGTCCAGCCGGTGCAGCACGTCCTGGCCGAAACGGCGGGTCAGCGGCCCACGCGGAAGGTCCATGAGCTGACCGATGCGCTCGATGCCGAGGCGGCACAAATTATCTGCGGTTTCGCCCACCAGTCGCAGGCCGGCAACGGGGAGCGAGGCGATGGCCGCTGTCGTATTGCCAGGGGGGGCAAGTGTAGTAGGTGCGGCCGAATAGCGGGCCAGGGCGTAAGCGCCTCCTGGCGTATCCGCCGCCGCGACACGGGCAGCAATTCCCGCCCTTGCCAATCGCCCCACCAGATCATCCATCAATTCTCCCTCTCCCTCTTGGGGGAGAGGGAGGGGTGAGGGGGACCACAAATGGGCACACCCGGTCACATCGATCCAAATCCCATCCGGCGGATCGGCAGCAACCAGCGGAGCGTAACGCAGGCACCAAGCGGCAAGCCGACACAGCCCCGCCGCATCGACATCAGGCTCGGCCGGCATCACCACCAGCCCTGGCACCAGCGCCTGCGCCTGCGCCAGCGGCATCCCCGGCCACACTCCCAACGTCCGTGCCCGATCATCTGCCGCCGCAACCGCCTGACGCCGCCCATCATGTCCGGCGGTGACCAGCGGAAGGTCAGCCGATGGCGCGGCGGGGCGTCTGCGCAGCCGGTCGGTTGGCCAAGTCGGCAACCAGACGGATATGACTCTTCGCATGCATGCTTTCCATGCGGGTATCTTCCAGAACATATAAGGAACAAGGTGGCGAGTCGAATCAGGTGCTGGATCTCCGGCGCAACCGGCGGCTAGCGCGTGTTCCTGCAGGTT
>DATIMO010000013.1:0-3225 GCA_035475215.1 Acetobacteraceae bacterium
GACCCGCTGCCGCGATGGAGTTTCGGGAGTATCACACTGCTGGGCGATGCGGCGCACCCGATGGTTCCGCGCGGATCGAACGGCGCGGGCCAGGCGATCCTGGATGCACGTGCGCTGGCCGACTGCCTTGTCGCCCATGCTGAACCGGCAGCTGCGTTTGTGAAGTACGAACGCCTCCGTTTGGAGCCCACGTCGAACGTGGTGCTGACCAATCGTCGCAATCCACCGGACGCGATGCTGCGCGAGGTGTTCGAGCGTACCGGCGACCGACCATTCACGCGCATTGAAGACGTGATCACCGAGACAGAACTGCGCGCCCTGTCGGAGAGCTACAAGACCATTGCCGGCCTGCGACGATGAGAGTGCTGATTGTTGGTGCGGGGATTGGCGGCCTGACTGCGGCACTGGCACTGCGGCGACGTGGGTTCGCCGTGACGGTGTTCGAGCAGGCGGCAGAACTGCGTGAACTCGGCGCTGGGCTGCAACTCGGGCCGAACGGCACGCGCGTGCTGATCGACCTTGGACTGGGGGAGGCGATGGAGCGCGTGGTCTGTTCCGCCGCCGGCAAGGAGATCCGGCTGTGGAACACCGGGCAGAGCTGGAAACTGTTCGACCTGGGTGAACAGGCGGTGGAGCGTTACGGTGCACCGTACTGGATGGTGCATCGCGGCGATTTCCAGTCGGTGCTGTTGCAAGCGGCCGGTGACCTGGTGCGATGCGGCGCTGTCTGCACCGGTTTCATGCAAGACGATCGTGGCGTGACGCTGAATCTGGCCGACGGCGAACAGGTGCGCGGCGATGTGCTGGTCGGTGCCGACGGTGTGCATTCGCGCATCCGTCAGCAGATCTTCGGTGCTCGCCCGGCGCGGTTCACCGGCCTGATGGCCTGGCGCGGCCTGGTGCCGATGCAGCGACTGCCGGACCATCAACGCCGGCCGGTCGGCGCCAATTGGGTCGGCCGGGGTGGTCATGTGGTTACCTATCCGCTGCGCCAGGGTGAGATGCTGAATTTCGTCGGCGTCGTGGAACGCGCGGACTGGCAGATCGAATCATGGACCGAACGCGGCACGCCGGACGAATGCGCGCGTGATCTGGCCGGTTGGCACGCGGACGTGCAGCGTATCATTCGTAACATCGAGACCCCGTACAAATGGGCGCTGCTTGGGCGCGATCCGCTGTCGCGCCTGCATGAGGATCGCGTGGCGTTGCTTGGCGATGCGGCGCATCCGATGCTGCCGTTCTTGGCACAGGGCGCCAACATGGCGATCGAGGACGGCATGGTCCTGGCGCGCTGCCTGACGGCCGAAGCCGATCCGGTGGCTGCGCTGCGCCGTTACGATGCGGCTCGGCTGGCGCGCGCCACGCGCGCGGTGCTCGGCTCGCTCGACAATGCCGCACGATTTCACAATCCTGCACTCGGCGAAGCCGCCGGCGCGGCGGCGTATGTGGATCGCGAGTGGCAGCCGCAAAAGGTGATGCAGCGCTATGATTGGGCGTATGAGTATGACGCCGTGACGGCGCCGGTCTGAGGCGGAAACAGACGATGAACCCAACGATTGCAGCCGGCATCCGCTCAGGCGAGCGGACGCATGTGCTGGTGGCCTGGCTCTGCTGGCTGGTGCTGACGCTGGAAGGCTACGATTTCGCTTCGGTCGCCTATGCCGTGCCGTCGCTGGTCGATGCCTGGCACGTGCGCCCGGTGGCGTTCACCGGGGTGCTGACGGCGGGAAATGTCGGGCTGTTGCTGGGGGCACTCACCGCCGGTCCGTTCGGCGACCGAGTCGGCCGCAAGCCGGTACTGATCGGTTGTGTCGCCGTGTTTGGGCTGTTTTCTCTGCTGAGCGCGTTTGCCGGGGCACCGAATCATCTCGCATGGCTGCGGTTCGGTACCGGGCTTGGATTGGGCGGCGGGGTTCCGCTGTCGATCGCGCTGGCGTCCGACTATGCGCCGGCGGGTGGTCAGGGGCGGTTGGTGATCCTGATGAGTTCTGGCGTGTCGATCGGCAATACGGTGGGCGGCCTGCTCGCCACGCAGATCGTGCGGTTCCTCGGCTGGCCATGGATTTTTGTCGTGGGCGGTGTGTTGCCGCTGCTGGTGATCTGGGTGCTGATGCGCTGGTTGCCGGAATCGGTGGCGCTGCGCCACGACCGGGCGCCCGGCAATCGCGTGGCCGCCCTGTTCCGGGGCGGACTGGCACCGTCCACTCTGCTGCTGTGGGCAATGAATCTGCTGAATTTGCTGAACAACTACCTGATCCTGCTGTGGCTTCCGGCAATCCTGCACGCGGTCGGCGTGGCGCCGTCCTGGGCCATCTTCGCCACGACGATGTACGCGCTTGGGACGATCATCGGCGCCTTCGGGACGGCTCCGGTGGTGGACCGTGTGGGGGTGGAGCGCGTGCTGACCGGGCTGCTGTTCATCGGCGCGGTGTGTGTGTTCGTGATCGGCGCATTCAACCCGCCGTTCTTTCTGCTGTCGCTGCTGATCGGGATTGCCGGGATCGGCATGGGCGGCTGCCAGCATGGGATCAATTCGCTGTCCGGGCGTATCTATCCGCCGGCCATCCGCTCCACCGGCGCGGGCTGGGCCACCGGGTCCGGGCGGATCGGAACGATTGCCGGGCCGCTGCTGGGCGGATTGTTCCTGTCGCTTGGGTGGTCGGGCCAGCAGATCATCCTGTTTGCGACGTTGCCGGCGCTGGGGGTGACCGCGTCGATGGCGGCGCTGGATGTGGCGCAGCGGCGATTGCCTCGGCAGGCGTGAAGCAACCGGGCCACCGCGTGGCCGTTATCGGGCCCGGTGGTGAGCCCAAGGGACTTCCCGGAGGTCTATCATGTACCTTGCCCGGTTTTCGTATCATCTGCGCCCATCTGATCGCGAGCGCGCGATCGAGTTCATCCACGGGGAGATGAAAGCTGCTCGGGATCGCGGCCTGAACGGACGGCTTCTGATCCCGCTGACCCGTGGCCCCGATGGTGCGGCACTGCAGTTCGAGGTGGAGTTGAAGCAACTCGACCAATTGGATCAGTTCCGCCAGCGCGGCATGGGGGACAAGACCGGCGATTGGATGCATGGATTCAGCGAGATTCTGACCGCACCGCCGGAAGTGGAGATTCTACGGCTCGATCAGTAGGTCTACAGCGTCAGGCTGGCGCCTTCCAGCGCGGGGATCAGTTCCCATGCGCCGTCGGCGATAGGTTCGCACCAGAACGGCACAGCATTGC
>DATIMO010000014.1:0-4016 GCA_035475215.1 Acetobacteraceae bacterium
TTCAGCAGCAGGTCACGCAGCTTCTCAGCCCCCGGCGCCCCACCCGGTTCCCGGGTGCGCAGCACGCGCACGCCCCGCGCCGCCAGCGCCTCGGCCAGCAACCGCAATTGCGTGGTCTTGCCGGCGCCCTCGCCGCCCTCAAGCGTGATGAAGCGGCCGGGCCGCACGATCAACTCCCGCCGACGTAGTGCGCCAGCACGGCTGCCGCGCGGCCCGGCAGCCCCAGCTTCGGCACATCGGCGCCAGCCAACAGCGGCACCTCCATATTCGGCACCCCCTGCCCGCTTACCGATAGCCGGCCAAGCGTGGCGCCGCGAGACACCGGCGCGCGTACCGGCGAATCGAATGCCACCTGGATCTTCGCCGTCTTGCGCCAGTTGCGCGGCATCGTGACGATCAGGTCGCGCCCGCCGACCAGCGGCACGGTGCGGTGGGACCCCAGCCAGACCGGTGCGTGTTCCACCACATCGCCGGCGGTGAACAGGGTCACGTCCTCAAAATTGGCGAAGGCCCAGTCCATCAGCCGTTCGCTCTCTTCGGCGCGTTCATGCATGCTGGTCATTCCGTTCAGCACCAGCAGCACGCGGCGTCCGTTGCGAAGTGCAGAGGCAACAAGGCCATATCCGCCGGCCTCTGTGTGGCCGGTCTTCAGCCCGTCCGCCGTGCCGCGCTGGACCAGCGGATTCCGGTTGCCCTGCTCGATATTGTTATATTTGAACGTTTTCTCGGAATCGTAGTGGTAATATTCCGGGAAATTGCGAATGATGGAAGCCGACAATTTGGCGATATCGCGGCAGCTCATGTGCTGATCCGGATCGGGCCAGCCGGTGCAGTTGCGGAAATTGCTGTGGGTCAGCCCGATCTTTTTCGCCGTCTCGTTCATCAGGTCAGCAAACTGCTGCTCCGACCCGGCGATCGCCTCGGCGAACACGATGCAGGCGTCGTTGCCGGAATCGACCACCACGCCGCGGATCAGGTCTTCCACCGATACCGTCGAGCCGATCTGCACGAACATCTTGGATCCGCCCATGCGCCAGGCCTTTTCGCTGACCGGCAGCATGTCGTTCAACTTCATCCGGCCGTCCTTCAGGCGTTCATAGACGATATAGATCGTCATGAGTTTGGTCATTGAAGACGGCGGCATTTCCTCGTCGGCCTGCTTGGTCAGCAGTTCTGCGCCCGTGGTGAAATCCTGGATGAAGGCCCATTTCGCAGCGGTATCGACTGGACCGATCGGCGTATCTGCGGGGCTGCCGGTTGGCTGATCGCCGTCATTTTTGACCGCATGCCCGCCAGGGTGCGGATGCTGCGCCGCCCGGCGCTGCGCCCTGGCCGGAATGGCACCGAGCGAAGTGGCGGCAACTGTGGCGAGCAAGGCGGAGCGACGGGTTATCATTGGGCAAACTCCTCATGCGTCGATCCTGCGCCGGATTCAACGGCGATATGGGCATCGGTCACTCCCGCGCCGATCGCCTGGTCCAGCGCCGCATCGGCCTGAGAGATTGTCGCAAACGGCCCGAGTCGGACACGAAATTCCTGCTGGCCACCCTGCTCCGCGGCAACGATCTCCGGGTGCAGGACAGATAACCGGGCGTGCTGGATGGCGGCGTAGCGATACGACTGGAAGCTGCCGAGCCGGACCCAGAGTGCGCCCGGGGCAGGGATCGTCAGGGTCATTGTCTCCGGCAGACGAAGCGGTGGAGTGGTGGCGACCAAGACCGTGGCCGGCACCTCGGGTGCTTTCCAGGCGGGCGGCGCGGCGCGGGTGCCTGCCAGCGGCGCCAACGGAAATTCCTGCACGCTTGCCCGAGGAGAGGCGGACATCGGCAGACTGGGGGCACCGGGCAGCGAGTCCACCGCCGCGCGGCTCTCCGCCGGCAACACCTCCAGCCGCACGCGGGCAACGCCGGAGGCGGGGAATTCAAGCAGCTTTGCGGTACGGGCGGTGACCGCGATCAGACGATGCGGGGTGGTCGGCCCGCGATCGTTGATCCGCACAACAATCTGGCGGCCTGTCTCCAGGTCCGTCAGCCGGGCGATTGCCGGCAGTTGCAGCGTCGGGTGCGCGGCGGCCAGCGCAGCCTGATCGAACGCCTCGCCGTCCGTGGTCAGCGGCGGGTGCTTGCCGGTGTAGATCGTCGCCAGCCCGGTCAGGTTGGCATCGTAGCTTTCCCGCGGGTAGCGCCAAGTGCCGCCGGATTCATATGACGGGCCGAGCGTATAATGCGGCGACGGGACAGTGCCCGGATGGTGCGTGCATGCCGCGGGAAGCAGCGCGCAGAGCAGGGCGACGACACGACTCACGCGAGGATGTCATCACCGATCAGTCCTACCGCAATTGCGTAATAGTCCGAGGGATTGTAGCGGCGGATCGCAGAGAAATTGTCGTAGGCGAGGAAGGCTTCTCCGGTTGCTCCATCCGGCAGCAGCACGGCGGCGCGCTGATCGGGCTGGCCGGACAGTCTCCCGCGGATCGGGCGTACGCCCAAGCGCATCCAGTCGGATACCGGGCGCCGATTGTCGCGGCCGGTGGCGGCGGCGAAGCCGGCCGGGAGGGTTATCGGCTGGCCCCAGCTTTCGCCTGACCGCCAGCCGCTTTCGGCCAGATAGTTGGCGATGGAAGCGAGCACGTCGGGCGTGCTGGCCCAGATGTCGCGCCGTCCGTTGCCTTCAAAATCAACCGCATAGCGCAGGTAGGATGAGGGCATGAACTGCGGCTGGCCCATCGCCCCGGCGTAGGAACCGGTCATGCGGGCCGGGGTGATGTCGCCATTGTTGATGATGCGCAGCGCAGCGATCAGTTCGGAGCGGAAGAATTTGGTCCGGGCGCTGTCCCAGGCGAGCGTAGCCAGCGCCTCGATAATGTGGAAGTCGCCGGTCTTCTCGCCGAAGCTGGATTCGAGTCCCCAGATGCCGAGGATCACGTCGGGGGCGACGCCGTAACGCTGCTGAACGCGCTGGAGCAGCGTCCGATTGCGCTGGAAGGCCGCGCGGCCGGCCTCAATGCGTTTGTCGGTGATCAGCAGGTTGCGGTACTGCGCCCAGGTCATGGTGAATTCGGGCTGATGGCGGTCCCGCTCGAGAACCTTCGCGTTCGGCTGCACACCGGCAAAGGCGCGGTCCAGCGTGGCGGGCGCTATGCCAGCGCGGCCGGCTTCGGCTCGGACGCCGGTCAGGAAGGTGGCGAAGCTGCCGGTCTGGGCGAATGCGGGGGTGGCGAGCAGCGCCGGTATTGCGGTGAGAAGGGGGCGGCGGGGGATCATGGGGCGGTGTCTGGCACGGGCGCGGGATGAGTCGCAATTGGGCGTTTGAGGGTATTTTAGTTTGCCGCGTGCCTGGAGGGTCGGATTGTTTTGAGACCATTCGTCGTGCCGGACTTGTCTCGCGCATCCACATCTTCGCGCCGCGAAGTTAGATGTGGATAGCCGGTACAAGCCCAGCATGACGGACGTAAGAGGGGCGAAAATCAGTACATATGCTGCCCCCCGTTGATCGAAAGCGTGCTGCCGGTGACGAAGTCCGCATCGTCCGCCGTCAGGAACGCCACACCGCGGGCGATGTCCTCGGCGTGGCCGAGGCGGCCGACCGGGATGCGGGCGACGATCTTCTGCAACACCTCGGCCGGGACCGCACGCACCATGTCGGTATCGACGTAGCCAGGAGCGATGGCGTTCACCGTAATCCCGTAGCGTGCGCCTTCCTGCGCCAGCGCCTTGGTGAAACCGTGAATGCCCGATTTCGCCGCGGCGTAGTTTACCTGGCCGTACTGCCCGGCCTGGCCGTTGATGCTGCCGACATTCACGATACGGCCGAACTTCCGTTCCCGCATGCTGTCGAATGCAACCTTGCACAGATTGTAGCAGGAGCCGAGGTTGGTATCGACCACCGCATCCCACATATCCCGGTTCATGCGCGCCAGGGTGCCGTCGCGGGTGATACCGGCATTATTCACCAGAATCTCGATCGGTCCGTGCTCGGCGACGATCTGCTCCACCGCGGCCGTGCATGCGTCGAAG
>DATIMO010000015.1:0-5912 GCA_035475215.1 Acetobacteraceae bacterium
GAAGGCGCTGGACCTGCTGCGGAAAGCATTGCGCACCCGAGGATATCTCTATCAGCAACCATGGTACGCCATCATCGGGCCGCCCGGTGCCGGCAAGACCACTGCGTTGCTGAACGCCGGTCTGCGATTTCCGTTGGCCGAGCAGATGGGGCAGGGTGCCATCGCCGGGGTGGGCGGGACGCGGCTGTGCGACTGGTGGTTCACTGACGACGCCGTGCTGATCGATACCGCCGGGCGCTACACCACGCATAATTCCAATGCGACCGTGGACAGGGCGGGATGGGACACCTTCCTTGATCTGCTGAAGCGCACAAGGCCGCATCAGCCGTTGAACGGCCTGATCGTCGCGTTTCCGCTGAGCGATATCGCCCAGGCGCCTGCCGCGGAGCGCTTGGCGCACGCGGCCGCCATCCGCCGCCGCATCGAGGAGCTTGAGACGCATCTCGGGCTGCGGATGCCGGTCTATGTCCTGTTTACCAAGGCGGATCTGATCGCCGGATTTACGGAATTCTTCGACGACCTTGATCGCACGAGGCGCGCGCAGGTCTGGGGCACCACGTTCGATCTGACAACCGGCAAGGAGGCCCCGGTTGCGTCGTTCGGCTCGGAATTTGCGACCCTGGTCGAGCGGTTGAACCGGCGATTGTTCGACCGAATGCAGGCGGAGCAGAACCTGGACCGGCGCGCGCGGATTGCGATGTTCCCCGGCCAGATCAGCAGCCTGGAACAGCCGCTGATGGAATTCCTGCAGGCTGCGTTTGGCGGTGTGCGGTCCGGGCCGGCGCCATCGCTGCGCGGCGTGTACATCACGTCCGGCACGCAGGAAGGCACCCCGATCGATCGGTTGATCGGGACATTGACGCGTGCGTTCGGGGTGGATCAGACCAGGATGCAGGCTCTGCAGCCCGAACAGGGCCGCAGCTATTTCCTCGAACGGTTGTTGAAAGACGTGATTCTGGGCGAGGCCATGCTGGTCGCGTACCGGCCGGGCGCCGCGCGTCGCCGCACCGTGCTGCGCGCGACTGGATTCGCTGTTGCGGCACTCTTGGTCGTGGTCGCCGGCTCTTGGCTGTGGCACGTCCGTGATGTCGGTCAGCGCGAGATCGACAGTACCAAAGCCGCGCTCGCAGGATATGAGCAGATCGCCCAGACGCTGCCGTTGGATCCGGTCGCCGACGACGATCTGCCGCGATTGGCGACATTGCTGGACCGCGCACGGGGGTTGCCGCATAGCGCGAGTGCCGCCGCACCGCAGCCAGGATCGTGGCTGATGCTCGGGTTGTCGCAGCAAGCGAAACTGGCCGCCTCGTCGCGCGCGGTATATCGCCACGCGCTGGAATGGGCGCTGCTGCCGCGGCTGATTTGGCGACTGGAAGCACAGTTGCGTGGCAATCTGAGCCGCCCCGACTTCCTGTATGAAGCGACGCGCATCTATCTCATGCTGGGCAATCAGGGGCCGCTCGATGCCCCGCTGGTTCATGAGTGGATGAAGCTGGACTGGCAGGCGGCGTATCCCGGTGCGGAAAATGCCGCTTTGCGCGCCTCGCTGTTGCAGCACCTCGATGCGCTGCTCGCGGCCCCACTCCCGCCGCTGAAGCTCGATGGCGACCTGGTCACAGAAGCGCGCAGCCGGTTTGCCGCGGTCACCATGGCAGAGCGCGTCTATTCCAGGATCCGCCCTTCCGCGGCAGCGCAGCGCATCCCGCCGTGGCGTTCTAGCGATGCGCTCGGGCCGGCCGGTGTCGGGTTGTTCGTCCGAGCCTCAGGCAAGCCGCTCAGTGACGGCATTCCAGGATTTTTCACCGCGGATGGGTTTCACAAGGTGCTGCTGCCTTCCTTGAGCAGTGCGGCAAAAAGCGTGGCGTCCGAGAGCTGGGTCCTTGGAAAACGCGTCGAATTCGACCCGGACGGGCCGCAAACCCGGCGGTTGGAGCAGGGCGTGATCGAGCTGTACGAGGCCGACTACGCCGCTGCGTGGGATTCGATGCTGGCCGATTTGAACATGGTGCAGGAGCGAAGCGTCTCCCAGGCGGCGCAGGACCTCTACATCCTCGCTTCCCCCGAATCACCGATGCGAAGCCTGCTGGTTTCGATCAGCGGCCAACTGACCTTGGCCACTGCGCCGGAAACACCAACTGCCCCCGCCGCTGCGGCAGCCCCGTCAAATGGTATCAGTGACAGTGCGGCGCTGCGGCTGCAGGCCGTGCTCGGAAAAGCGCAGCCGACGTCGTCCGCCGCACCGATGCTGCCGGGTCGCGAAATCGATGAACATTACAAGGCGCTTCGCGATCTCGTCGGCGACGGCCCCGGTGCGCCGATCGATCAAGTGTTGCGCTCGCTCGGGGACATGCAGCAGCAGCTTGCGAAAATGGCCGCGACGGTGGCAAGCAGTAGCGCGGCGGCGGCGGTCGCTTCCGGGATTGATCCGTCGCTCGCGTTACGGGCGGAAGCGTTGCGGCAGCCCTTGCCACTGGCGCGCTGGTTGAATGAAATCGCGGCGACCGGAAGCGCGCTGCGCAGCGGCAATCCGCGTCAGCAGTTGGCGACGATTTACAACGCAGTCGGTGGCCCGGCCGAGCTGTGCCGGATGGTGGTCGATGGACGCTATCCATTCGTGCCGGCTGTCCCCGATGACGCGTCGATCGAGAACTTTGCGCGGCTGTTCGCACCTGGCGGATCGCTGGACGGTTTCGTCAACACCTTGCTGCGTCCCTATATCGATATGTCCGGCAAGGTATGGCGCGCGCAATCGGCGGACCCGGCGTCGGCGCCGGTTTCCGCCGCCGATCTTGCACAGTTCCAGCGTGCCGCCGCGATCAGGGACATGTTCTTTGCCGATGGCGGCACCGTGCCGTCCGTCCGCTTCGATGTGACGCCGGTCGGGGCGGACGCGGCAAGCAAACAGGTCCTGCTGGAGATTGACGGCGCCAGCATCGTCTATTCCCGCAGCTCACCGCGCTCCATTCAGGTCACCTGGCCCAGTCCCAGCCCGCAGCAACCGGCGCGGCTGATATTCGATCCGCCCGTCAGCGGCCAGTCCGTTGTGCAGGAAACCGGTCCCTGGTCGATGTTCCGGCTGTTTGGTCGCGGGCACATGCAGCAGCCGGCGGCGTCGCCCGAGCGATACAACCTTACGTTCCAACTCGGGGATCGGAAGGCTGTGTTCGAGATCCGCCCGCAGCCCTCGGCCAATCCATTCGCGCCGGCGGTGCTGCAGGACTTCCATTGCCCGGTCGTGCGGAGCAACTGACCCCCGGCTGACAAAGCCTGGCGAATTCAGGCTATCATCAGCTTCATGAAGCACTGGCGAATCGAGGACATTGCCTGGGACCGCTTCGACCCCGCCAAGGTGGATCCGGCGATCATCCCGCTGGTGAAGGCCGCCGCAATGGTGGAGCGGAACGGCACCGATTACGCGATCTATCTCAATCGGGTGTTCCACGACGATCCCGATTTCCGCGGCGCTGCCGACTACTGGGCCGAGGAGGAGGTGCAGCACGGTGAGGCGCTTGGCAAATGGGCGATGCTGGCCGACCCCGGCTGGGATTACCGCGCCGCCTTCGCCCGGTACAAAGCCGGCTACACCCTGCCGCTGGACGCCGAAGCCTCGGTTCGCGGATCGCGCACCGGGGAACTGATCGCCCGCTGCATGGTCGAAACCGGCACGTCCAGCTACTACACCGCCCTGGCGGACGCCACGGCCGAGCCGGTGCTGGCGCAAGTGTGTCGCCAGATCGCCGCCGACGAATTCCGGCATTTCAAGCTGTTCTACGACCACATGCGGCGTTATCTCGGGCGCGAGCGGATCGGCATGGCCCGACGGCTGATGATCGCCGCCGGCCGTATCACCGAAAGCGAGGACGACGAACTTGCCTTCGCCTGGCATTCAGGCAACGAACCGGAATCGCTGCCGTACGACAGGCGCCGCTGCATAGCAGCCTATATGGGCCCGGCAATCGGTTTCTATCGGTTTCGGCATGTCGAGCGCGGTGTGGGGATGATCTTCAAGGCGGTGGGCCTGCCGCCGCGCGGCCGGCTGTCGGACCTTTCAGCCAAAACGATGTGGCGCCTGCTGCGCTGGCGCCGCCGCCGGCTTGCCCGATTGATCCAGCCCCAGCCAGTCGCGGGCGCAATTGACGCGCGTGAAGCCGTTGCGGCAAAGTAAGCGAAACACCCGTGCGACTCGGCGTCTCGACCTCGAGGCTGGTTTGCGCTCGAAGGCGCCCAGCAAGTTATCGGGGTAACCAAGGAACAACACGTGAAACGGTGGCATTGGACACGCATCCTGCTGATCATCCCGTTCATCGCGGTGCTCTGGGTTCCGTTCTACAACCGGACCGAGCCGACACTGTGGTCCTTCCCGTTCTTCTATTGGTACCAGCTTCTCTGGATACTGCTCAGCGTCCTGGTGGTCGGCCTGGTCTACGTTCTCGAGCACCGGCAGGAGCCGTAGGGCCATGAGCGGAATTGCTATCGCCGTCTTTGTGCTGCTGTTCCTCCTGGTGACCTGGCTGGGCTTCATCGCCGCGCATTGGCGCAAGGGTGATCTTGATCTGCTGCACGAATGGGGCCTGGGCGGGCGCCGCTTCGGCACGTTCGTCACCTGGTTCCTGCTCGGCGGCGATCTGTACACCGCATACACCTTCATTGCAGTTCCGGCATTGATGTACGGCGCCGGCGCGATCGGGTTCTTTGCCGTGCCGTACACGATCATGATCTACCCGATTCTGTATCTTGTGTTCCCGCGGCTATGGGCCGTGTGCCATCGGCACGGCTACGTGACGTCGGCGGATTTCGTGCGCGGGCGGTTTGGCAACCGCTGGCTCGCATTGGCCATCGGACTGACCGGCATGGTCGCTACCATGCCGTACATCGCGCTGCAGCTCGTTGGCATGCAGGTCGTGATCGGGGCTCTTGGCTTCGATACTGCCGGAATCGCCGGCGATTTGCCGCTGATCATTGCATTCGTCATTTTGGCCGCCTTCACCTACACATCCGGTTTGCGCGCCCCGGCAATGATAGCCGTGGTGAAAGACCTGCTGATCTACATCACCGTCATCGTGGCCATCGTGGTGATCCCGATCCAGCTCGGCGGGTACGGCAAGATCTTCGGCGCGATTCCTGCACCCAAATTGCTGCTGGCTGCTCCGCCGTCTGGGTCGTGGGGCAGCTACGGCACCTATGCCACCCTGGCACTCGGCTCCGCGCTGGCATTGTTCCTGTATCCGCATTCGATCACCGGGATTCTCGGCGCATCCGGCGGGCGCGTGATCCGGCGGAATGCCGCCTTGCTGCCGGCCTATTCCCTGATGCTCGGCTTCCTGTCGCTGCTCGGCTTCATGGCGGTTGCCGCCGGCCTGTCGAAGCTTCCGCAATTTGCCGGCGGATTCAAGTTGTACAGCAACAGCTTCGCGGTTCCGGCGCTGATCCTGTCGGCATTCCCAGGCTGGTTCGTCGGCCTGGCTTTCGCCGCCATCGCGATCGGTGCGCTGGTGCCGGCAGCGATCATGTCCATCGCCACGGCGAACATCTTCACCCGCAACATTTATCGCGAGTTCGTCAATCCGAACTGCACCGATGCGCAGGAAAGCGCGGTCGCCAAGATTGTCTCCCTGGTAGTGAAAGCGGGCGCCCTGATCTTCATCTTCGCCCTGCCGCTGCAATACGCGCTCTGGCTGCAGCTTCTGGGCGGTGTGTGGATCATCCAGACGCTGCCGTCCGTGCTGCTGGCGCTTTACACACGCATGCTGAACGGCTGGGCGCTGCTGATCGGCTGGGCGTGCGGGCTGATCCTCGGCACCTGGATGGCGGCTTCGGTGAATTTCGCCCCGGTGTTTCCGATCACGCTCTTCGGCACCACCATTCCCTGCTACATCGCGCTGTCGTCGCTGATCGTGAACCTGATCGTTTCC
>DATIMO010000016.1:0-5899 GCA_035475215.1 Acetobacteraceae bacterium
ACACACGCCAGACGTCGGTCGCCAAACCGCCCAAGCTCCGCCTCGAACATGCCGATCGATCCTATGCTCAATCCGATCGGCGCATCGATTCGAGTCCCAGAGGGATTCGCAACTTATTTCGGACTTGGGTGACAACGGTAGACCTTGCGGGAGGGGGCAAGGGGAGGGCGCTCGCGCCTCCGCCTCACACCGCCAGATACCGGTCTCGCACCTTCGCATCCGCCTGCAACTCGGCTACCGAGCCATCCCACACCGTCCGACCCGCCTCGATCACCACCGCCTGATCAGCCACCCGGGCGGCAAAGCTGAGATTCTGCTCCGCCATCAGCATCGTCACGCCGTCCTGACGCAACGCCGTCAGCGCCCGCGCCAACTGCTCCAGAACCAACGGCGCCAGACCCTCGCTCGGCTCGTCCAGCAGCATCATTTGCGGATTGCCCATCAGCGTCCGGGCGATGCTCAGCATCTGCTGCTCCCCGCCGCTGATGTGCCCGCCCAGGCGATCGCGCATTTCCGCCAGATTGGGAAACAGCGCGAACAACCGCTCCGGCGTCCACGCTCCGTCCCCCGCGCGCACCTGCCGTCGCCCGACCTCCAGATTCTCCGCTACCGTCAATTCGGTGAAAATGCGCCGCTCCTCCGGCACATACCCCAGACCGAGCCGGGCAATCCTCCACGGCGCCAACCCTGCAATATTCCTCCCCATGAACATCACAGCCCCGGCGCTCGGTCGAACCAACCCGATCAGCGACTTCAGGACCGTACTCTTGCCCGCTCCATTGCGACCCAGCAGCACCCGGGCCTCACCGGCCGCCAAGTGGAAGGACACGTCGTTCAGAACCTGCGCGCGGCCGTACTGTGCCTGCAGCCCCTGTACCGAGAGCATCACACCGCCCCGCTTCCGAGATACACCTCTCGCACGCGCGGATCAGCGCGGATCGCCGCCGGCTCGCCACCCGCGATCAACCCGCCGCGGTTCAGCACCAACACCCGGTCCGCCACGCCGAACACCACGTCCATGTCGTGTTCAGTGAACAGCACCGCAACGCCTCGATGCGCCGCCAACTCCCGCACCAGCCGCATCAGCGCGATCTGCTCATTCGGCGCCATCCCAGCCGTCGGCTCGTCCATCAGCAGCAGGCGCGGGCGGCTCGCCAGTGCCACGGCCAGCTCGAGCCGCTTCAGATCGCCATAGGCCAGCACCCCGGCGGCGCGTTCCGCCTGCTCGCGCAGCCCGACCTGCCCCAGAACCCGATTCGCCTCCACCGCACCAAACGTCGATGCCGGCCGCCAGAATCGCCACACCTGCCGAGCTCGCACGATCAGGCTCATCTGCACGTTCTCGCGCAGCGTCATGGAGCCGAAGGTCTCGGTCACCTGAAACGTTCGTCCGACCCCGACCCGACTGATCGCCGCCGGTGCCAGCCCGGCGACCTCCCGCCCCAGCAGCACCACCCGGCCGCGATCCGGGCGCACCTGCCCGCCCAGCATATTGAAGCAGGTTGACTTGCCGGCCCCATTCGGCCCGATCAGCGCCAGCATCTCGCCCTCAGCCACGCTGAACGACACGTCGTTCACCGCGCGCACGCCGCCGAACGATTTCACCAGCCCGATCGCGCTCAGTACAGGCATGCCTCAGGCCGGCTGTCGACCAAACAGCCGGTCGGCGGTACCGGCGATTCCCTCGGGAAACACCAGCACCAGCAGCACGATCGCCAGCCCCAGCACCAGCCGCCACATGTCGGTGGCGGACAACAGCAGATCGTACACCCCGGTATACGCAACTGCGCCGACGATTGGCCCCGACATCGCTTGCACCCCGCCCAGCAGCACCATCAACAGCGCATCGATGGACCGGGGAATCCCCGCATAGGACGGGAACACGCTCCCCTTGGCAAAAGCGAACACACCGCCGGCCAGCCCCGCCGCGGCCCCGGCAATGCCGAACGCGGCGACCCGCATCGGCAGCGAATAAAGTCCGATCGCCTCCGCCCGAAGCGGTGAATCGCGTGCCGCCCGCAGCGCATATCCAAACGGCGCATACAGCACCCGGCGCAGCAGCAGCGTTCCCCCGAGGCACAGGACCAGCACCACCCAATAGAATGCGGCCGGTGAACTCGCCCAGCCGGCCGGCCAAACCCCGAGCACCCCGTTATCGCCGCCAGTGACCTCGCTCCATTGGAACGCCACCGCCCAGACGATCTGGGCGAAAGCCAGCGTGATCATCGCCAGGTAAACGCCAGACAGTCGCACCGTGAACCAGCCGAGCAGCGCCGCGATTACCCCGGCCAGCACCAACGCTGCCGCCAACCCCGGCAGCATGGCCGTTCTCGCAGCGACCAGTCCGGCCGCATAGGCGCCAAGCCCGAACCAGGCGGCATGGCCGAAGCTCGGCATCCCGCCCGGCCCCATCAGGAAATGCAGGCTGGCTGCGAACAGGATGGCGATCATCGCCTCGCTCATGACGGACAACGCATACGCTCCGGCATAGAGCGGCGCCGCAACCGCGGCCGCGAGCCCGACCGCCCCGAGCAGCCGAGCCGTCATCACGGACGGGCGCACCAGCGTGCCGGCCATACCACCGACCCGCGTCTCGGTCTGCGGATGACCGAACAGCCCGTTCGGCCGCAGCATGAGCACCAGCGCCATCAGCAGGAACGCCAACACCAGCGTTCCGCGCGGCACCAGCACGATGCCGTATGCCTGCAGTTCAGCAATCGCCAGTGCAGCCAGATACGCCCCCGACAGGCTGCCCAACCCGCCGATGACCACCACCACGAACGCATCGGTGATGATCGTCAGGTCCATTTGCAGATTGGCCGACTGATCGGGCAACATCAGCGCCCCACCGAGACCCGCCATCGTCGAGCCCAGCGCGAACACCGACGTGAACAGCACCGCTTGATTGACGCCGAGCGCACCCAGCATCTCGCGGTCCTCGGTTGCCGCGCGCACCAGCGTGCCCCAACGCGTTTGCCGGAACAGCAGCCAAAGCCCGGCCAGAACTAGCGGCCCGATTGCGATCAGCGCCAGGTCGTAGACCGGAAAGCGGGTACCAACGATTGCCACCGAACCGCGCAGCCAGGCGGGTCGCGGCAAGGACAACTCCGCCGGTCCCCACACACGTTGCGCAAGGTCCTGCACGATCAACACCACGCCGAACGTCGCCAGCAACTGAAACAGCGCCGGTGCGCGATACAGCCGCCGCAACAATGCGATTTCCAGCACCATGCCAAGCAGCCCGACCGCCACCGCGGTGCCGATCACACCCAGCCCGAACCATGCCGGCGTGGTCGGCAGCCGCGTCAGGATGCTCCACCCGATATACGCCCCCAGCATCGTCAAACTGCCATGCGCGAAATTCACCACGCGCGTGACGCCGAAGATCACCGTCAGTCCGGCCGCCACCAGAAAAAGCGCCGAGGCGCTGGCCAGCCCGGTCAGCCCCTGCGCCACAATGAAACTCACGCGCGCCCGTCATACCCCTCTCCCGCTTGCGGGAGAGGGAGGGACCCACGCCGCAGGCGTGGGAGGGTGAGGGGCGTCACCCCTCCCCGGGCCGAAGCCGTCGCACCACGTCGTCCGGCGGCATCACCGAACTGCCATCGACATAGCGCCAGTCCACCATCACGCCCTTGCCGTCCTGCTGCGCCAATTTGCCGACAAATGTTCCCATCGTGCTCTGATGGTCCAGCGGCCGGTAAATCGCCGGACCGAACGGCGTCTCGAACGCCGCCCCCGCAAACCCCGCCACCATCTGATCGGTCGCGGTTCCCCCGGCGTGCGTCAGCCCGGCGGCAATCGAGTGGATCATCGCATATCCCACCACAGATCCCATCCGCGGCGGTTCATTGAACCGTGTCCGATACGCTTCCACGAACGCCAGATTGGCAGGTGCCTTGTCCTGCGCCCACGGATATCCGGTCACGATCCATCCCACCGGCGTCTCGGCCCCCAGTGCATCGAGATACTCCGGCTCGCCGCTCAGCAGCGACACCACCGGACGCTGCTCGAACAATCCGCGCGTATTGCCCTGGCGCACGAAATTGGTCAGGTCGGCGCCGAATGTCACGTTGAACAGCGCCTCGGGTTTCGCCGCATCCAATGCCTGCACCGTCGCGCCGGCGTCGATATGGCCCAGCGCCGGCCATTGCTCGGCCACGAACCGCACGTCCGGGCGCTTCGCCGATAGCAACTGGCGAAACCATTTCACTGCGGACTGGCCGTATTCGTAATTCGGCGCCACCGTGGCCCAGCGTTTGGCCGGCAACGCGGCCGCATCCGGCACCAGCATCGCAGCTTGCATGTAGGTCGAAGGCCGCAGCCGGAAACAGGTGCGATTGCCCTTCTCCCAAACCAGCGCATCGGCCAGCGGTTCGCTGGCGACGTACAGCTTGTTCGCGTGCAGTGCGAAATCCGACAGGGCGAGCCCGATATTCGACAGATATCCGCCCGCCAGCAGGTCCACCTTCTGTTCGTTCACCAACTCGTCGGCGAGGCGGATGGCATCCGGTGGCTTGCCCGCATCGTCGCGTGAAATCACCTCCAGCTTGCGGCCCAGCACGCCGCCTTTCGCATTGATCTCGTCCACCGCCATCTGCCAGCCGCTGCGATATGGCAGGGTGAACGCCGGGATCGCGCTGTAGCTGTTGATTTCACCGATACGAATGGCCGGCGCGCCCTGGGCGCGCAGGATGGCGGGCGCCGCCAGCAAAAGCGCACTGCCGCCAAGCACGGCGCGGCGCGTGATCCGGGTCATCGCTGCCTCTCCAGTAACCAGTGTGCCAGAGCGAGTAAGCGGGGCGGCTCCAGTGGGGTCAAGCTGGCTCGGTTGCCGACGCTGCCAGATATTCCAGCAATGCGTCCCGGAACCGCGGCAGGCTTTTGTACTGCGCCGTCGCCGGCGGCAGGGCGCGTACCGCTTCAGCCAGACGCGCAGCAATTTCCGGCCGCGCAACGACGCGCGCCAGGGGATGCACATGCACCCGGATGGTGAACAGCACCGCGCCGCTGGCCGGAAGCCGGCTGAGCGTCTGCCGCTCCACTCGCACATACAGCACATCACCCGCGTTGCTGGCGGTAACCGTCCCGTTGCGATCGGTCCGAAACTTGCCGCCGGGCTGGAACAGCGTGGGATCGTCCAGCACCGACCAGTTCAGGCGCACGGCGATATGGCCCGGCTTCACCATCGACATGAAACGATCGACCGGCCGGGCCAGGCGCTCGGCATAGAACGGCACCGGCCCGTGCACGGCTGTCAATTTGTGGCCGATCTTGTCCACCAGCCGCCACCGGCTCGGGAAGCAGACCACGCCTGCTGTCAGCACCGGTCCGTCCGCGCCCGGCTGGATGATGCACAGATCCTCCTGCACCAGCAGCGCCGCCGCTTCCAGCGGATCGCGTCCGGGGTCGTCCAGATTCCAGCACTCCCCGGTCAACCGGTTCCGCAGCACCCGTCCGTCGCGCATGAACCAGTCCGGCCACTGTTCGATCAGATGGCCCGCCAACACCTTCCAAGTCTCCTGCCGCGCCGCTTCCGAGCCAGGGACGACGGCAAACACTTCGTCCCGCTTTGACGCAAGCAGTTCGTGTCGCAGCGCCATTTCGTGGCCGTAATGCTCATCGAGTTCGATCCACTCCGCGCGCGAGCAGGCGAACAAGCCCATTGCCATGCGAAACGGCCCCGTTTCGAACGACAGGTGCATCGCCTCAGGGCCGGGCGCACGGATCGTCATGGCACATCCAGGAATGTTTTGATCGCCGCGATCTGGACCGGATCCATCAACGCCGGAGCATGCCCGGTCTGCGGCACGATACACACCTGCGCGCCGGCACCCCGCATGCGCTCCAGCGTTTCCGGCAACAGCAGATCAGAGGTTTCGCCGCGTAACACCAACAC
>DATIMO010000017.1:0-2422 GCA_035475215.1 Acetobacteraceae bacterium
GTGCGCTGGTATCTGCAGTTCCCGATCTCCTACCGTGATGTCGAACTGATGCTGCGGGACCGGGGCGTATCGGTCGACCACACCACCGTCTACCGCTGGATCCAGGCCTATGCTCCTGACCTGGAGAAACGACTGCGCCCGCACTTGCGTCCGACGAACGGCTCATGGCGGGTGGATGAGACGTAGAATTGCGGTAGGAATGCGCATTACTGCGCACCCCCGCACAGATCCGTACACCCCTGCGACAATCTGGCAAAACATCATCGTTGTGCTGGCTGGGTCCGTCCGGAGCCGGGCCGATTGGCGCCACGCGGAAAACCGATCTTATGTAGCAGACGCCACCGACACGAGCTTTTCAGAAGCCCTGGCCAAGGCAATGATATCCTTTTGTTATCAAGAGGATGCTGATCATGGCGGAAGCGCATGTTGTCGCGGCGTTGAAGGACAAGCGGGCCGAGCTGTCCGGCAGTATCGCCGATCTGGAGAAGCGGATCGGCCAGCATCGGGCCGATCTTTTGCATGTTGATGCCGTACTGCGGCTGTTCGCCCCCGAGTTCGAACCGACGACGATCCTGCCAAGGGCGGTGCGTCGGCCCAACAGCTGGTTCAAGCCGGGCGAACTGGCCCGGCTGGTGCTCGAGGTGCTGCGCACGGCGCCGGCGGCGCTGACGGTTCGTGAGATCACCGGGCAGGTGATGGAGCGCCGCGGGCTCGATCCCCAGGACGCCCGGACGGCGGAGCTGCTGCGCAAGCTGGTCAGCAACGCCCTGAACCGGCAGGCCGCCGATCTGGTCGAGCGGATCCAGGATGGTGTCCTGGTCAGCTGGCAGGTGCGCGGGTGATCAGGCGGCGGGGCGGCTGCGTTGCCAATAGCCGCAGAAATCGACCGATGGCCCGGTGCGGGTGACCAGCACGATGACGGTGTGCAGTTGCAGGCCGTTGCTGTCGCGCCGGTGATCTTCCTTCCAGGAAGCTTCCCGCGCGTACCGAACCAGGTAGACGCCGGAGATGCGATGGTGATGACCCATCTCCCCGCGGCGCAATCTGGCGAAATAAGACTCCGCCTGGTTGGTGCAGGCCTCGTCGTTGGCATACTCGACCGAGTGGTTGATCCGTCGGGTATCGAACCGGGCATGCAGGGCGTTCCACGCCGAAGACTCGTCGGCATGCACCGTCGAAGCGCGATCGACCCGGGCCCTGATGAAGCTGGCAGCCGCATCCTCGCTGGAAAACACGGCCGGCAGGGTTCCGCCCAGGCTGGTGCCGGACAGAGCGCGCTCCCGGATCACCACGACGACCTGGCGCCGGCCGCTCCGGTTTTCCGCCAGACGCCGGTCCTTGCGGTCGGCCTTCCGGTTCGCGGGCCTGACGTGGCCACCGACGTAACAGCCGTCGACCTCGACATGCCGCCCGGCGCCGCCCAGCCGCAGGCTTTTAACCTCGGACGCCATCGCTTCGCGGATCTTGTGGGCCAGCACGAAGGCCGTCTTGTACTGGACGTCGAGATCGCGCGACAGCGCGAGCGCCGCCTTGCCCTTGACCTCGTCGCAGAAGATCACGACCGCCGCCAGGTAGTCGCGGATCTCCAGCTTGTGGAAGGCGAACAGGGTACCCGAGGTCGGGCTGAAATCACGCCGGCAGGCCGAGCAGCGGAACCGCGGCGCTCCGTTGGGCCGCGGGCAGGACCAGCAGGTCGGGCAGCTGCACCGCGGACACACCGGCGTCCCCTCGGTCTCGGGCCAGCGGATCGAACAGAACATCGCCCAGGCCTCCGCCTCCTCCATCCGCAGGATCTGCTTCAGGCTGACGGTCCGAGCGGCGGCAGTCAGGAGAAAGTGCTGCGACATGGGCGATCTCCGCGTCTGGTGGATCCCCCGAGTCTACAGCGATCATGTCGCTGTGGAAGCGCCATGTTCACTATATGTTCTTATTTGTCAGCGGCTTATCCGAAAGCCGCGACGATAGGGCACGATACTTCGTATTCCATCCTGCTCTGGTGGCGGCTGATACATAAGACCGTTGATGAGATGGACGGCCTCCCGCATCTGGCACGTCAGTGCCACGTGACGGATAGGTCCCTTTCATTCCGGAGATTGTGTGATGTCTGCGGCGTTCCTCGGTCTCGATCTGGCGAAGTCGGTGTTTCAGGTTCACGGCGTTGATGCCCACGGCAAGGTGGTTGTGACGCAGCGTCTGCGGCGGGACGCGGTGCTGGCGTTCTTCGCCAACCTGGCGCCGTGTGTGGTTGGGATGGAGGCCTGTGCCGGGTCGCATTTCTGGGCGAGAGAGATTGCCCGGCTCGGCCACACGGTGCGGCTGATGGCGCCGCAGTACGTCAAGCCTTACGTGAAGCGGCAGAAGAACGACCGGGCCGATGCCGAAGCGATCTGCGAGGCGGTTGCGCGGCCGAGCATGCGGTTCG
>DATIMO010000018.1:0-2515 GCA_035475215.1 Acetobacteraceae bacterium
GCGAACGAGGACGGGTTCATCGCTTTTGCCCGCGACGCCGACGCGGTCTACGCGAAAGGCATGCGCTTCACCAAGAAGGTGATCGACGGACTTGAGAAGTGCCGGATCATCTCGCTTGGCTCGGTGGGCGTGGACAGTGTCGATGTCGTTGCGGCGACCGCACGCGGCATTCCGGTGACGAACTGCCCGGATACTTTCATCGAGGAAGTGGCCGACCACGCGATGGCGCTGTTGCTGGCCGGGCATCGCCGAGTGATCGAGCAGGACCGGCTGGTGCGCGAAGGACGTTGGACCGAAGGGCGCCCCGCATTGCTGAAAATCCCACGGCTGATGGGGCTGACGCTCGGGTTCGTTGCGTTCGGTCACGTCGCCCGCGCCGTCGCGCGCCGTGCCAAGCCGTTTGGGCTTCGGCTGATGGCTTATGACCCGTATATCGAAGAACTGGTGATGGTCGAGCACGGCGTGCTTCCGTCAACACTCGACGAGGTGCTGCGCGAATCCGACTTCGTGTCGATGCACGCGCCCGCCACGCCCGAGGCCGAAGGCATGTTCCGCGAGGAGCATTTTCGGCAGATGAAGAAGACCGCCGTTTTCGTCAACACCGGTCGCGGTCCGACGGTGCAGGAAGCCGGGCTGATCAAGGCGATGGAGGAAGGCTGGATCGCGCACGCGGCACTGGACGTGCTGGAAACCGAGCCGCCGGGAAACAACAACCCGCTGCTCAAGATGAGCACCGTCACGTTGTCGCCGCATAACGCGTCGGCTTCGTCGCGCTTTGATTCAGCGCGCAAGCGCCACGCCGGTCGCGAACTGGGACTGGCGCTGTCCGGACGCTGGCCGATGAGCTGCGTGAATCCGTCGGTGCTGGCGAAATCCGATCTGCGGCGCTGGCAGCCGGTTTCGATGGAGCGCGGCCCGAATAGCTGACCCGGTATTGGCATTTTCATGATGCGCGGCGGGGCGCGATGACGGCATCCATTCCGCGGGTGAGCGGGGTACTGGAAACATCGCTCTATGTCGCCGACCTCGAGCGGGCGCAGGCATTCTATCAGCGCCTGTTCGGGTTCGAGACATTCGTGCATGACGGGCGGATGTGCGCCCTCGGCGTGCCCGGCTCGCAGGTGCTGCTGCTGTTCAAGCGCGGCAGCACCGATGCGCCGGCGCCCGCGCCCGGGGGCAAGTTCATACCGGGGCATCACGGCGACGGGCCTCTGCACGTGTGTTTCGCGATTCCGTTCGGAGAATACGCGGCCTGGGACCAGCATCTGGCCCGCGCTGGCGTCGCCATCGAGAGTTACGTGCACTGGCCGCGTGGTGGCACGAGCCTCTATTTCCGAGATCCAGATGGCAATTCGATCGAGGTCGCGACGCCAGGCCTGTGGCCTAACGCCTGAATGTCCGGCCGAGGCCGGTCCTCCCCGATCGCCGCAGTCATCAGTCTGGCGATCGTCGGCGCGCTGATGGTGCTGGCGGCTCTGGCCGCCCTGGCGCCGCGAATCATGCCCGGAGAAGAAGCCGCGGCGCGCCGTATTGCCGCGGGCGGGATATTCGCGGCCAGCTATCTGGCCCTGGCGCTCGGCCGCATTCCCGGCCTGTCGATCGATCGCGCCGGGATTGCGCTGGTGGGTGCCAGCCTGATGGTTGCGTCCGGAGCCATCGCCTTGCCGGATGCATACCGGGCCATCGACGTCGATACGTTGACGCTGCTGCTCGGCATGATGATCGTGGTGGCCAATCTGCGACTGTCGGGGTTCTTTGCGGTCGCCACCCGATGGGTGACAGATCGCGCACGGCATCCGGTGCTGCTGCTGGGCGCGGTGGTGGTTGTTTCCGGTGTGGCCTCGGCATTCCTGGTAAATGACGCGATCTGCCTGGTGCTGGCACCGCTGGTGGTGGATTTGACTCTGGCGCAACAGAGACGGCCCCTGCCCTATCTGCTGGCGGTCGCGATGGCGTCGAATATCGGCTCCACGGCGACGATCACCGGCAATCCGCAGAACATGCTGATCGGCAGCTTTTCGGGCATTCCCTACACTGCCTTCGCGGCGGCGCTGGCACCCGTGGCGGTGGCCGGGCTGGTCGTGGTGATCGTGCTGATTGCGCTGCTGCACTGGTCGGAATTTCGCACCGGCGGGGTGGTCGAACCGCGCCGGGTGCGCATCCGCGTCAATCGTGCGCTGGTAGCCCGATCGCTGATCGCCACGGCGGCTGTGATAGGCCTGTTCTTCGCCGGACAACCGCCGGCAAAGGCGGCGATCGTGATTGGTGCGCTGCTGTTGCTGACCCGCCGGGTTCGCAGCGCGCGGGTCTATTCGGAGATCGACTGGTCGCTGCTGCTGATGTTTGCCGGACTGTTCATCATCGTTGCGGGTGCCGAGCAACGGCTGTTGAGCCCGGCTATCATCAACGCGGTGGCAGGATTGCATCTGGATCGGACCGAAGTGCTGAGCGGCATCACCGCGGTGCTTTCGAACGTCGTCAGCAACGTCCCGGCGATATTGGTGCTGAAGCCGTT
>DATIMO010000019.1:0-2307 GCA_035475215.1 Acetobacteraceae bacterium
CCGGATCAGCCCCGGCGGATTTCGGCCCAACCCGCAGCAATCCCACATCATCGATCGCCGCGATCGAGCCGCCACCGGCGCCGATCTCGATCATGTCGATCACCGGCGCCTTGATCGGCAGGCCGGAGCCCTTCTTGAAACGATGTACCCGCGCCGCTTCCATCATGGGGGCGATCTCGGCGCGACCATCCTGGATCAGGCACGCCTTGGCTGTTGTCCCACCCATATCGAAAGAAATCACATCGCCCTGGCCGGCCGCCGCACCGAACAGCGCGGTTGCCAGTCCGCCGCCGGCCGGCCCGCTCTCCAGCATCCGGATCGGAAATGCGCGCGCGGTTTCAGGCGACAGCAATCCGCCCGCCGAGTGCATCAGCGTCAGCCGCCCACGGAAGCCACGCGCATGCAGCTCGCGCTCCAGCCTGCTCAGATAGCGCGCCATCAGCGGCTGCACATAAGCGTTGGCGCAGGTCGTCGCGGTCCGCTGGTATTCCCACAGCTCGGCCACCACTTCGCTCGACAGCGACAGTGCGACATCCGGCCACGCCGCGCGGATGATTGCCGCCGCCTGCTGCTCATGCGTCGGGTTGCGATAGGCGTGCAAAAAGCAGATCGCGATCGCCTCGGCACCGTCGGCAATCAGGCGCTGCGCCGCTGCCCGAACCCCGGCACTGTCCAGTTCGTGCACAACCTTGCCATCGCGATTCATCCGCTCCGTCACCTCCAGCCGGCGTCGTCGCGGTACCAGTGGCGCCGGAAACTGCAGGAACAGATCGTAGATGTCGTAGCGTTGCTCGGTGCCCATTTCCAGGATGTCGCGAAAGCCGCGCGTGGTGATCAGCCCCACCCGAGCACCGCTGCGCTCGATCAGCGCATTGGTCACCAGCGTCGTCCCGTGCACGATGGCGCTGATGTCCGCCAGACGCAGCCCCGCATCGGCGACCAACTCGTCCAGCCCCGCCAGCGCGCCGACCGAGGGATCCTTCGGCGTGGTCAGGCACTTGTGCAGCCGGATCTCGGCACGCGTGCTGTCGAGCAGAATGAAATCCGTGAAGGTTCCGCCGATATCGAAGCCGATGCGGTAGCGGCCGTCGTCTGTCATGGGCGGTCCTTATCTGCGATCTCCGGCAATCTGAACAGCGTCAAATCGTCGAGAATCAGCCACGCGGTCACGGTGCACGGGTTCGGGAGCATTCTCAAATCACCGCGAATATCACCAAGCTTGCGAAGCCCATTCGGGCAAACGCTTCGTGTCCCTATGCTTCGTCCGTTCCGGTCTGATCGCCATGGCGCGCCGCGCGTGCTGCCACTTGCGCGCTGCTTCTGCCGATCGGATGTGGCGGCCGTCCGCCGTGGCGGGTTGCCGTCCAGCAGATCACATGACCGGCCGGCACCAGGCCATCCAGCAGCCGGATCGCCGCCTGGGCAACGGCTGGCGTATCGAAGAACTCGATCACCAGCGGCAGATCGACGTTCAGCCGCAGCAGATCGGATGCTCGCACCTCACCGCTGTCGCCAAATCCCGCAATGCCGCGAAAGACCACCACGCCCTGAACCCGATGCTGGTCGTGCAGGATGTTCAACACCTCCTGCATCAGCGATTTGCGCCGGCCATGGTCCGACTCGCTCAGATAGACGCGGGCCACCAGCACCTCGTCATCCATGGCATTCCCCTCTCACAGGTTGCGCGCGATATAGGCTCCACCGAAAGCACAAACGAACCCGAGCCCGACCGAGAGGCCGACATAAAGCGCCGCCTTCAACGGTTCACCCTGTTCCACCAGCAGCAGCGATTCCATCTCGAAGGTGGAAAACGTGGTGTAGCCGCCCAGCACGCCAGTCAGGATGCCGGTGCGGACCGCCGGCGAGACGGTCAGCCGTTCCAAGGTCTCGATGAACAGGAACCCCATCAGGAAGCTGCCGAGCACATTGATGAACAGTGTCGCATAAGGGAAATCGCTGCCGTAGATTGCCTGCACCAGGTTGGTCGTTGCATAACGCGCCCAACAACCGATTGTGCCCCCAATGGCGATCGCGACGTATGTCCACATTCTCCGCATTGTCTTCCGTCGTTACAGAAAAGTCAGGCCCAGGATGATGACCAGCAGCAGCCCGATCAAACCAAGATAGAAATTCAGATGCCCCGACTGCAGTGCCCGCAGCCGTCCGGCGGCGCTGCGCACCAGGCGCACCGCGGGGGCGAAGAGATAATGCCCGAACACCGGGGCGACATCGTGGGTGAACACCAGCCGGGTGACGAAGTACTCGCGCGCCTGCGTCTCCCGCGTGGTCTCCATCGTCGGGCGGTAG
>DATIMO010000020.1:0-7857 GCA_035475215.1 Acetobacteraceae bacterium
CGCGCGCACCAAACCTGTCCCGTCCGGTGCCGAGCGGTTCGCCGACATCACGGCGCTCGCCGCCGCGGCGGATGTGGTGATCGACTTTACCCATGCCGCAACCGCTCGGTTGCACGGCGCCGCGCTGGTGGCCGCGGGCACCGCCTGGGTGCTCGGCACGTCCGGCCTGTCGGATACGGACGAAACCGCCGTCATCCAGGCCGGCCAACGCATTCCTGTGGTCTATGCGGCGAATTTCGCACCCGGCGTGAACCTTGTGCTTGCCCTGGCGGAGCGCATGGCCGCCGCCCTGCCCGCCGACGCCTACGATGCCGAGATCATGGAAATGCACCACCGCCAGAAAGTGGACGCGCCCTCTGGCACCGCGATCGGCATCGGCCGCGCCGTCGCCAAGGGTCGCGGCCAGGCGCTGTCGGACGTGATGGAGAGCGGCCGGCATGGGCATACCGGCGCCCGCAAGCCGGGAGCGATCGGATTCGCCGCTCTGCGTGGCGGTCAGGTCGTCGGCGAGCACACGCTGATCTTCGCCGCCGCCACCGAGCACATCGCCCTGACCCACCGTGCCTTCGACCGGCGCAGCTTTGCTGCGGGGGCGATTCGCGCCGCGCTCTGGGTGGCTGGCCGGGCGCCCGGTCTCTATTCCATGATGGACGTCCTCGGCATGGCCGGCGGCGCTCCAAGCGGCGCTTGATTCCAACCCGGCTTTCCGCCATTGACCCGGCGCCCGGCACCACGCCGGCACGGCGGCCGGCGTTTCCGCGTCATCTTCTGCCCGCGACAAGAGGAGAATTCCATGCGCGACACGGGCGAGTTCCTGTTCACCTCCGAGTCGGTTTCGGAGGGGCATCCAGACAAGGTTGCCGATCGACTGAGCGACACCGTGCTGGACGCCTATCTGGCGGCCGATCCGGTCTCTCGCGTCGCCTGCGAAACCCTGGTCACGACCAACCGCGTCGTGCTGGCCGGGGAAACGCGTGGCCCGGACATCATCACGCCCGACTACCTCGCGCATCTCTGCCGGGTGGCGATCCGGGACATCGGTTACGACCAGCCGGGCTTCTCCTGGCGCAGCGCCGATATCGACGTGCATCTGCATGCGCAATCGGCTGATATCGCCCAGGGTGTCGATTCCGTCGGCAACAAGGACGAAGGCGCTGGCGATCAGGGCATCATGTTTGGTTACGCCTGCCGCGAGACCGATGGGCTTATGCCGGCGCCGCTCTATTACGCTCACCTGATCCTGCGCCGGGTCAGCGAGTTGCGCCGCGCCCACGATATTTCGGTTGCGGGGCTGCTGCCGGACGCCAAAAGCCAGATAACGTTGCGCTATGTCGATGGCCAACCGGTGCAGGCCACCAGCGTCGTGGTCTCGACGCAGCATGAAGACCGGCTGGACCAGAACGACGTCAAACGCCTGCTTTGGCCGATCGTGGAGGCCACCCTGCCGCGCGGCTGGATGCCGCCCGAGCGCGAGTTCTATGTCAACCCGACCGGCAAGTTCGTGATCGGGGGCCCGGACGGCGATTGCGGCCTGACCGGGCGAAAGATCATCGTGGATACCTACGGCGGCGCGGCCCCGCATGGCGGCGGCGCATTCAGCGGCAAGGATCCCACCAAGGTCGACCGCTCGGCCGCGTATGCGTGCCGCTATCTGGCCAAGAACGTGGTTGCCGCCGGCCTGGCCGATCGTTGCACCCTGCAGATCAGCTACGTGATCGGCGTGTCGCACCCGTTGTCACTTTACGTGGAGCTACACGGCACCGGCAAGGATGTGGACGAACTGAAGCTCGAGCGAGTTTTGCGGGAATTGGTCAATCTTTCGCCGCGCGGCATCCGCGAGCATCTGCGTCTGAGCCGGCCGATCTACGCTCCAACCTCCGCTTATGGCCATTTCGGCCGCGAACCGGACTCTGAGATGGGGACGTTCACGTGGGAAGCGACCGACCTGGTATCGGAGTTGCGGGCTGCGTTCGGGCGGTAATACATCGATTCGCGGGAATTGCCTTCGACCCTGGCCCCCAGCCTCAAACCTCCTCCAGACCGCCTCTACGGACGCGCCCGCGGCCACAAGCTGCGTCCTCGCCAGATCCGGCTGCTGTCTGCAACGTTGCCGCGCATTGCCTTCCCGCCGGAAGCCGCGGCAAACCCTCTGACTGCATTCGCCAGGCCCGTTACCGCGCTGTGGCTGGAGGTCGGATTCGGCAGCGGCGAGCACATCCGTGCTCAGGCCGCGGCGCACCCGGATATTGGCATGATCGCCAGTGAGGTGTTCGAGAACGGCATCTGCGCCCTGCTGTCCCAACTAATCCCCGAGGATGACGAAGCAACCGCGCCGCTGCCACCCAATCTGCGTCTGTGGCCGGATGACGCGCGCATTCTTCTCCGCGCGTTGCCGGACGCCTCGCTTGATCGGTTGTTCCTGCTGTTTCCCGATCCCTGGCCCAAGCCACGCCACGCCAAGCGCCGTTTCGTGCATCCAGCATTGCTGCCGGAACTCGCGCGAGTGCTGAAACCGCGGGCCGAGTGGCGGGTCGCTACCGACGATCCAACCTATCAGACATGGGTCAACGACGTGATGGCCGGTCAGGACGCATTCGATACGCCTGCGCCGATTTCTACTCGGCCGATCGGATGGCCGCCGACCCGTTATGAAACGAAGGCGCAGCGCGCCGGCCGTTCGCCGCTGTACTGGTCGTTTACGCGACGTGGCACAACGATGCCTGGTAACCTTCACCGCTGATATTTGATAGCTTTCCCCAAATTCCAATGCTGCCATACGTTGACCACACGCAACGTGAAACAGATCAGGTCACCGATGACCGCCGACACCGTCGGCAACTCCGCCATCATCGCGCGCTCGGTAGCGAACACGAATGTGCCCGCCAGATCGGCAATGTTCAGCAGACTGCCGGGTCGGCAGCTCGCAAACTGCGTCTCACCGAGCAGCCTCTCGCCGGATGAACGTGCCTTGGCCATGAGTGTCGAGATTTTCGATCGTAACCGATGTCGTCTTCTGCGCGGCGCCGACGGTGAAAGTGACCGCGCTCGCGCCGTAAGCATTCTCGCCTTGCGGCTGATAGGTGAACACGTCCCGATCGAAATGTTGCATCGGGAACGTAACCTGCCGCGATCCCAGCTTCAGTGCCAGCCCGCCATCCGCAGCGGCGATTTCGATCGCACCGAACAGATCGTTGTCATAAAAGCCGGCATAAGCCGTCGGCGACAGTGCCGGAAACGACGGCACTGGCAGCTTGCGGTAATCGATGGTCTTGCCGTAGTCGGGTGCCATCTCGGCGGCAAACAACTGCCCGTACATGGTGACCCAGTCCTTCGTGACGGCGCCGGTCAGTACCAGATCGAAGAAGCTGCGGCTGACTGCTTCCGCCATCCCGATCGGCTGCGCATTGGTCAGCACGACCATGCCCAATTGTTCCGCAGGCAGTAGACTTATAGTGGTCGCTGCGCCGAGATTGAACGCTCCCGAGTGGCTCCAATGGATCCGTCCCTGGTCGTCATAGTCCACGTTCCAGCCGAGGCCGTAGAACGTCGCACGGTCCCGCATCGGATCACGCGCGGGCGGTGTACGAATGATCTGCGGCCGATGGGTCTCGTCAAGCGCGTGGGCATCGACGATTTCGACCCCGCTCAGCCTGCCGCGGCCGAGTTGCAGGCGCAACCATTGCGCCATGTCCCGCACCGAGGACGTAACTCCGCCGGCGGGCGATTGCGCGTCCGGCTGGCGCGTATAGCGGGCCACCCATGCGGCATCGGAGCGCACATGGCTATGCACCCGGTTTTCGCTGGCAGCGAAATCGGCAAAGCGCGAGCTGGTGTGTCGCATCCCAAGCGGCTGATACAGCCGCTTGGCGCAGAGGTCCTCCCAACTTTTGCTGTTTGCACGCGCCGCCGCAATGGCCGCGGCAGTAAACCCAAAATTGGTGTAGGCGTAACGTGACCGAAAGCTGCTGTCCGGCTTCAGAAACCGCAGCCGGTATAGCACTTCGGTGCGGTCGTACCCCAGGTCTTCCAGATCGTCGCCGGCATGATCCGGCAATCCGCTGCGGTGGGCGAACATATCGCGCAGAGTCACCTGACTCGTCACCCAGGAATCGTGCATCTGAAATCCCGGATCATGCCGGATGATCGGGTCGTCCCAGGCAATTTTCCCGTCTCCGACCAGCGCGGCGAGCACCGTCGAAGCGATCGGCTTGGAAACCGATGCAAGCGGAAACTGCGTGTCCGGATCAACCGCTTGCGGGATTCCCGCCTGACGCACGCCGAACCCGCTCAGATGGATTGTCTGATCTTTATAGACGACCGCGATCGCCATGCCCGGCACGCCGGTCCGTTGCAGAGCATCCTGGGCGATCCTGTCCAACTCGCGCAGTGCGTCGTCAAGCCGCCCGGGCTCGATTGTCAACGACGCCGGCTGAGCGCGGAGTTTCCGCGGCGCCAGCAAGCCTGCCGCGGCTGCCGGTAGCACCGCACGTCTCCCCAGTGTGACCGTACCATCCGAGGCGTTCACCGAAAGTTCCTCCTGCGCAGCGACTGTATGTCTCTCTGCGACGTTGAACCATTTCGGAACCCCCCGCTATCAGCCCGCCGCCGCCCAGACCCGCTGGCTCGCTGCCTTTCCCCAGCGCTGGCCCGCCTGCTCCACGGTGACATGCAGAATCCAGGCGAAGCTGAGCGGCAGAAGAATCGCCGCCGGCACCCAGATTGCCGTGAACCGCGTGGGATCGCCGCCCGCCAGCACGGCGAGACCGACGCCAAGCAGTTTCTGTGCCGGTTCATTCACCAGATAGACGCAATACGACACACTACCGAGCCACAGTAGCGGCCGCATCCGCAGTACCGTGGACGCGATACCGAGCCCGCTTATGCCCGGCGCCAACTGTACCGCCAGGCACGCCGTCCACACCAGCGGTGCCGCCAACAGTTTCACGCCCCCGTTGAAGCTGCAGATCGCCAGTGTTCCGCCAAGCACCGCGGCGTAAAATCGCATGCTGACCCGGCCGGGGTGCCGTTGCAGCACCGCCGCGGCGATTCCCAGCGCGAAATATTGCGCTTTGTTCGGCAGAAAGGCGCGACTGAACCCCCATCCCGCGGGCGCCGTCGCCTGCCAGACACAGGCCGCCGCTGCCAGCCCGAGGAACAGCAGCACCAGATGACGTGTCCCGATGCGCCCGCGCCCAAGCGGGCCCGCCAGCGCCGCCATGATCAGATAAAACTGCCATTCGGTGCTCAGGCTCCAGGCCGCGCCAAGGAAGCTGACCCACACGTCCGGCAACACGGCGTCCGGAAACAGCCCATGCGTCATGGTCAGGTGCGCCGCGATCTCCTGCGCCCAGCCGGACGGCCATCCCTCTGACCAGATGGTGCGGGCGGTGCTGGCCGGCCCGATCCAGGGCATGCGGGAAAATCCGTTGGGTAGAATCTGGATGACGGCAGCAAAGGGGAACACCACTAGGAACACGGGAAAGGTGCGCCCTGCGCGAGCAACCAGAAACGGCGATGGCGCGTGGGCAAATCTCTCGAGCGAGCGGACGATCACCATTCCGCTGAGGATAAAAAATATATCGACGGCGGCCCCGCCATGCAGCAGTGGCTGGATCAGCCACGCGGGCAGCGCAGCGAAGGCCGCCATGTGCGACACCAGCACATAAAACGCCAGCACACCGCGCAGCCCGTCCAGGCATTCCAAGCGTCGCACGCGAGCCTCCTGGCCGGACGATCGCTTGCCGATGATTAATGCTTGGCCAACAGAGCGGCTGATCGGTAACCGCGGCCTTGCAAACGCGCCCGATCCTGGCTATCTAGGGGGTCACAATCATTCTCCGCTCTGTTACGGGGGGTGGCCTTCACGGGCCGCCTTTTTTGTTTTGGACGTTGATCCGCAGACTCAGCCACTGGAAGCCAGGCTCGCCGCTATCGTCACGCCCACACTCGAAGACATGGGCTACGAACTGGTGCGCGTCGCCTTGATCGGACGCGACCGACCAACCGTGCAGATCATGGCAGATAGAACCGATGGCGAACAGATGTCTGTCGAAGATTGTGAAACCATCAGCCGGGCGCTTGGCGCGGTGATCGATGTCGCCGACCCGCTGCCCGGCGCCTGGACGCTGGAAATCAGTTCCGCCGGTATCGACCGACCGCTCACACGTGTGAAGGACTGGAACCGCTTTGCCGGGCATCTCGCCCGCGCCGAAACCGCGGAACCGATCAATGGCCGCAAGCGCTTCTCCGGCGTTATTCTCGGTGCCGACGACAGCGCCGCGCGGCTGCGCCTGGACGATGGCACCGAGGTCGCGTTGCCGATGGATGACATCCGCCGCGCCAAGCTGGTCCTGACCGAGGCGCTGATCGCGGCTACCACCAAACCAGCCCCAATGAACTGAACACGGACCACTAAAGAGGCCATCATGGAAACTGCCATCGCCCGCCCGGAACTGCTGCTGGTCGCCGACGCTGTGGCACGCGAAAAGAACATCGACCGCGAAGAGGTCATCGAGGCGATGGAGCAGGCCATCCAGAAGGCCGGCCGCGCCAAATACGGCCACGAGAAGGACATTCGTGCCACCATCGACCGCAAGACCGGCGATGTGCGGCTCTCGCGCTGGACCGAGGCGGTCGAAACCGTGGAAAACGAGGAAACCCAGATCCCGGTCCATATCGCCCGCAAGTTCCAGCCCGAGATCCAGGTCGGCCAGCATTTGGTCGATCCGCTGCCACCCATCGATTTCGGCCGCATTGCCGCGCAGACCGCCAAACAGGTGATCGTGCAGCGGGTCCGTGAATACGAGCGCAAGAAGCAGTATGAGGAATTCAAGGACCGCGTCGGCGAGATCATCAACGGCATCGTCAAGCGTACCGAGTACGGCAACCTCATGGTGGAACTCGGCCGTGCGGAAGCGCTGCTGCGGCGTGATGAGCTGATCCCGCGCGAAAGCTTCCGCAACGGCGACCGGGTGCGCGCATACATTTACGATGTGCGCGAGGAACCAAGAGGGCCGCAGATTTTCCTGTCGCGCACCCACCCGGGCTTCCTGGCCAAGCTGTTCGCCCAGGAAGTGCCGGAAATCTACGACGGGATCATCGAAATCAAGGCGGTCGCCCGCGACTCTGGCAGCCGCGCCAAGATGGCGGTGATCAGTCGGGATTCCTCGATCGATCCCGTGGGCGCCTGTGTCGGCATGCGCGGTTCACGCGTGCAGGCCGTAGTGCAGGAACTTCAGGGCGAAAAGATCGATATCATTCCCTGGTCGCCGCAGGCCGCGACTTTTGTGGTCAATGCGCTGGCCCCGGCCGAGGTCACCAAGGTGGTCATGGACGAAGAGGCCGGCCGGGTTGAAGTCGTTGTTCCCGACGACCAGCTTTCGCTGGCAATCGGACGGCGTGGCCAGAACGTCCGACTTGCGTCCCAGCTCACCCGGTGGGACATCGATATCCTGACCGAGGCCGAGGAAAGCGAGCGTCGCCAGGAGGAATTCCGCCGCCGCAGCGGATTGTTCGTCGACGCGCTGGACGTGGACGACGTGATTGCTGGGTTGCTGGTGACCGAGGGGTTCACCTCGGTCGAGGAACTGGCATTCACGCCGGAAGAAGAATTGGCCTCGATCGAAGGCTTCGACGAAAACATCGCGGCGGAGCTGATCCGCCGTGGTGAGGCGTTCCTGACCCGCCGCGATACCGAACTGAACGAGCGTCGCACCGAGCTTGGCGTCAGCGACGAGCTTGCCGCCTTCGAGGCGTTGTCGCCGGCGATGCTGGTGGCGCTGGGTGAAAAAGGAGTGAAGACGCTGGACGATCTTGCCGATCTTGCCTCCGACGAGCTGATGGAAATTGTCGGCGCGG
>DATIMO010000021.1:0-1525 GCA_035475215.1 Acetobacteraceae bacterium
CGCAACGGGCCGGTCCTGGATCTTGTGCATACCGAGAATGCCCGATTGTGGCGGGTTGAGGATCGGCGTGGACATCAGCGACCCGTACACCCCGCCATTGGTGATGCTGAACGTGCCACCGGTCAGTTCCTCCAGCTTCAGCGCCCCATCGCGCGCCCGCCGCCCGTAATCAGCCACTGCACGCTCGATCTCCGCAAAGCCCATGCGATCCACGTCGCGAATCACCGGCACGACCAGGCCGGCCGATCCGCCGACCGCGATGCCCATGTTAACGAAGTTCTTGTAGACGATGTCCTCACCGTCGATTTCGGCGTTGACGGCCGGGAATTCCTTCAGCCCCACAACGCAGGCGCGCACGAAGAACCCCATGAACCCCAGGCGGACGCCGCCGTGTTTCTTTTCGAATGCGTCGCGGTATTCGCTGCGCATTGCCATCACCGCCGCCATGTTAACCTCGTTAAAGGTGGTCAGCATCGCCGCGGTGTTCTGCGCTTCCTTCAGGCGAGCGGCGATTGTGCGGCGCAGACGTGTCATGCGCACACGCTGCTCGCGCGCATCAGGTTCGCGCGGTGGCTTTGGCGCTGGTTTTGTTGGCGCCGCCGCCGGGCGATTCAGCAACGCCAGCACATCGCCTTTGGTAATGCGCCCATCCTTGCCCGTGCCGCTGCCGACGTCGTTCGCCGACAGATGCTGCTCTTCCATGATCTTTGCAGCGGACGGCATTGGCCGATACGCCGCGACATCCGCCGGAGGGGTGGCGGGACGGGCGACAGGTCCGGTCGGGCGTGGCGGCGGGTTGACCCCCGGCGGCGGGTTGGCGGCGGCGCGCACCTCCGGCGCTGGTGGCGATGATGCAGGCGCAGCGGCAGGGGCGGGTTTGGGGGCAGCGGACGCTGTGATGCCCGCATCCAGCAATCCAAGCAGCGCGCCCACTTCGACCTCAGCTCCCTGTTCCGCGCTGATCGTTCGGAGCACACCGGCTTCGGGTGCATTCACCTCGACCGTAACCTTGTCGGTTTCAAGCTCAACCAACGCCTCGTCGGCGGCGACCTGCTCGCCAGCCTGTTTCAGCCAGCGCGCCACGGTGGCGGTTGTGACGCTTTCGCCCAGAGCCGGCACCTTGATCTCGGTCGCCATCGAACGCTCTCCGCTGAATCCCGAGTGTTGGTTATGCCAGCCCCAGTGCGTCCGCTACCAGTGCCGCCTGCTCCGCAGCATGTGTGCGCGACAACCCCGTCGCAGGGCTGGCGGCTGCGGCGCGGCCGGCATAGCGGGGGCGCTTCGCGGTGCCATCCAGACGCTCCAACACAGCTTCGATCCGCCGGTCAAGGAAGTTCCAGGCGCCCATGTTCGCAGGCTCTTCCTGGCACCAGATCAGGGCGGCATTGCGATACGGGGCCAGCAGCCGCCCAAGTGTTTTTTCGGGAAACGGATAGAGCTGCTCGACGCGCAGGATCGCCACGTCATTGACCCCCTTGTCGCGCCGTTCTGCCAGCAGATCATAATACACCTTCCCGCTGCACAG
>DATIMO010000022.1:0-2457 GCA_035475215.1 Acetobacteraceae bacterium
AACGCATTCCGGACTTGCCGGCCGGGCGTTCGCCCGATACGCTCAATTGCCCAACATGGGGGCGAGATAATCATCGCCTCGCACACAGAAATTCTGACATCCCCCCGCCAACCCGGTCAGATTCGTCGAGCCAGTCCTGGCGACCAACTGAGCCACGATCGACGTGCGCCCGTGCGATGGTCGGGCAGCTGCTTGCTTCGTGCAGGTATCTGAAGACCACAGCCTGCCGTTCATAGGGCTATGGCGTAGACATAGTGCTCATCATCATCGGCCCCGGCACGCCACCTCCGAATGAGCACAACCGCTTACCCAGAGCGCGAAGCGACAGGGTGGGCCCGAGAATAGACCGCTCACGCGATTGTCCATACATTACGGCCAACAGCCTATGGTGAACTGGTTCGGCGAATAGAGAGCGTGATCGCTTGAGGCGGAACCGCCAGAAAGCGTGAATCACGCTCTCAGACAAAGCAAGCTGGACCCTGATTGCTTCAACCTGAAGCAATCAGGGTCGGGCCCTGCCACTAACACAGGAGGCCGCGCGATGGTTGTCGTCGTGATCATTGTAGCAATTCTAGCCTTGCTGTACAGCTTGATTAACTCGCAGATACACCATAAGAAAAAGAAATGAAACTAAAGCCAAGCAGAAAACTGGCGGCCGCGGCCATGGGTGTCGGCTATAAGGGGGCCTTCGATCTGTTTCCCAAGGAAATCGGTGGCAATTCCGTCACCTATATCGTACGCGACTACGGCACCGATCCCAACACCGCCTTCACCATCGCACAGAAGTTGATTTCCGAGGATCATGTCGATGCGCTTATCGGCCCGTCGCTGACCGCGTCTGATGCGGCGGTGCAGCCGCTGGCCAACTCCGCGCATGTGCCGATGATCGCGATGGCCCCACGTGCGCGACAACCTGCTGCTCGGCTTCTATCCACGCTACCGGGCCGGGGAACGCGACATCGCCCCGGCCATGAGCCACGTGCTCGCGATCTTTCCGCAACTGGTCCGGTGTCAGAACCAGCCTGCCGCTACGCTATCAGGCGGAGAGCGGCAGATGCTGGCGCTAGGCCGCGCGCTGATGGCGCACCCACGCCTGCTGCTGCTCGATGAGCCTAGCCTTGGTCTCGCGCCGCTCATTGTGCGAGAGATTTTCCGTGTGCTCGTGCATCTGCGTGAAAGCGGACTGGCGATCCTGCTAGTGGAGCAGAATGCCAGCGCGGCGCTGCAGGTTGCGGATTATGGCTATGTGTTGGAATTGGGCACATCGTCGCACAGGGGCCCAGTAGCGCGCTTGCCGAGGATAGGCAGGTGATCGAAACCTTTCTGGGCCAGAGTCGGCGAGTTATTTCTAGGGCGTCGTATCCACTAGCATCACCGTGGCGGTGACGTCGGCACCGTTGCGACGTGCCGCCTCGATCGCCACCCCCAGCTTGAGCAGATACTCGCTACCGTTCGCCTCGGCATTGCGGGCGGGCGGACTATCGAACAGCGGACCCGAGGAGGCAACCGCGATGATCATGTCGGTGCCGTATGGTGGACCGACATCCCACTGCGGGTGGCCTGGGGCGGGATTGCCGATTTCCAATCGTTGGCCGGGACGCAGTATCTGCGCAGGAATCGCGATCAATTTCTGTGCCGGGTCGGCTACCCTCGGGTACATATGCTCCAGCGATCGGTCACGGGCGATGTAGTCCACACGAAGCTGTCCGGAGAACTTAGCCATGGTGAGTCGTGGCAGAATCAGATCGCGGTCCCGCAGGGTGGATATGCCACCGGCAAGACCAAGCCGCAGCCCTTCATCACGGGCGCCGGCCATGGGCGATACTGGGTGGATTGCCTTAAGCGCCGCGCAGAACACCGGATCGACCCGCTGCACCCGCCAGTCCACCGCGCGAGGCGCGGCAAGATCGGTGACCTGACTGCGCAGTGCGTCGTCGGCCTCCCGGCCAGCCATGCCGGTCACTGTCACCGTACCGCTGTCCTGCACGACTCCATTGACCAGCGCACAGCGGGCGTCGTCCAGCGCCTGTTCGATCTGCTGTCGGACGTTACCGAGCGCCAATGCGGCGACCTGCTCGCTGGTCGGCTGAGATGCCACGCCGAGCGATGCGGTGCCTGGGGCGATTTCGGTGGTGATCCCGGGCGACACTTCGGATGGTCGGGCACCCGTGGTCGCCGGCGGCGCGGTCGGGGGTTCCCGCCTCGCTACTTGCTGTTCCGGCGCATGCGTCGTGACTTGCGCGGGAGCCGTCCCGTTGATCTGCGCCGGTGTTGTAACAGGTGCGGCGATTACGGTCGAACCAGTTTCCCTTGGCGCAGATAAGCGACCGGCCGGCAACGAAGCGGCCAAATGCGTCGGCGGCACCGGCCGCATCGCGAACCACCATCCTCCGCCGCCGAGCACAAGCAGTCCGAGAACGCCGGCAGCGATCGCCGGGATGGCCGGCCTGGTGCGGC
>DATIMO010000023.1:0-5247 GCA_035475215.1 Acetobacteraceae bacterium
AATGGCACTGAAGATGCCGATTGGCAGGAAGGTCTGCTGCACCAGGAACCGGCCCTTGAGGAAAGTGTCCACCATGCCTTGGTAGTCCACCAGATATTTCAGCGCCTGCCGGACCTTCGGGTTCTTCAGCCGCTCATCGGACGTATTCATGCCGATGTACCAGGTGCCGGAATAGGGGAACGACTCGACCCTGATGTCCTTGTCCTGAGCCAGCGGTTTGAGCTGATCCGGTAGCAGACTTAGCGCGATGTCGATGTCACCTTTTTCAAGTAACAGGCGCTGGGTGCCGGGCTCGGGAATGTGGCGAACTATCACCCGCTTCAAATGCGGCCGGCCGAGGTGGTAACCCGGATTGGCTTCGAGCGAGACTGACTCGTTGGCCTTCCACGAGATCAGCCTGTAAGGGCCCGAGGTCGCGGAATGCGTCTTCAACCATGTGTTGCCGAGATCGCCATTGACCTCGTGGGCTAGAGCCATCTTCTTCTCGACGACCGAGGCGGCCACGGTGGCCATCAGGTTCAGCACGAGCGAGGGGGCCAAGTTCTCGATGATGGTGAACGTCAGGGTTGACGGATCGGGCGCGGTAACCAGCGACTTGACGTTGTCCTTGTTCCAGCCGAGCTGGGTGAACAGGAAGGCTGGGGTTTTATCGAGGATTACGACCCGCTGCAGCGAGAAGGCCATATCGTCCGCGGTTACCGGCGCGCCGCTTTCGAACTTCTGGTTAGGCCGCAGCTTGAACGTGTAGGTTTTGGCATCTGGCGAGACCGTCCAGCTCTCGGCGACGCCGCCGACCAGCTTCGTCATGTCCTCGGCTTCGTAGCGCACGAGGCGGTCATAGATGTCGGAGTCGAGGATCTGCGCCGAGATTTCGTACATTTCGCCTGGATCGAGGGTGATCAGGTCGTCGATCTGGCTCGCAAACACGACGGTGTCCTTCGGCGTGGCCGCCCAGGCCGCCGGAATGAACGAGGTCAACGGCAGCGCCGCCGCCGATGCCATGAAAGCCCGTCTTTTCAACATGCCAACCCTCCCGCTGTTTATTGGTATTGGTCCGAAAACATTGTGAACTGACATTCCCCCGATGGCCAGCCCGTTTGGTCGTCTGAAAGCATGTTAATCGTCCTCTGAAGCATACTGCAACGGCTTCAGCGAGTCCGACGGTGATTCGGGGCAATCGCTTGAGGCACCGCCGCTTGAAGCACCGCGTTGACCCACCGGGTTGAGGGTACCAGCAACCGTCGCTCGACCCCAGCGCCTCATCGATTCCGGGGCAGAGTCCGGCAGATGGTTGCGGATGAAGTCATGTGGTGTTCGGGTGGCCTATCGGCGCGGCATGCAGCGCGCCACCAAGTTCTGCTGGTTCGGCGCTTGATTTCTGATCCCGGCGGACCGCCGGATGCGGGCACAGGCCGTTTTCTGCTTCGCGGCTTGAATCTCCTACGCCCGCTCCAGATCGATGGCAGCCACTCTCGTGCAGTGTCGAGTTCCGGACCGCCGTCCTCCGCTATTTTCGACTTGAACTGACCAGGCACGCTGCGCAGCCTCCGCCATTGAGCTGGGGAGAGATCCAGTGGCACAGACCTCGACCGACAGCTTCGCCCAAGACAGCGTGCCCCCGCGCGAGCAATGGCCGGGCCTGCTGGTGGATGACACACCGTTTTTGGTACAGCCGCAGCTAACGCACGCCGACGCCGACGCCGAACGCGCCGCGCAGCACCGCATAGAGCAGCCCACCCACCAGAAACCCGACCAGTGTGCCGTTGACCCGGACGAACTGCAGATCCTTGCCGACGCGAAGCTCCAGCTTGTCGGTGATCGTCGCCGGATCCCAGCCACCGACCACCTGGGCGATGAAGTCCGCCAGCCGGACCTGGGCGGTCGGCAGCAGGGTGCGGACGATACCTTCCGCGGCGGCGTGAACGCGTGCCTGCGCCGCCGGATCGTTCTCCAGAATGGCGCCGAGATTATCCAGTGCGCCCTCGATGATGGTGACGCTGTGACCGGTCGGGCGCGCCGCATCGGTTTCCAGCGCGACGCGCAGCCGGGCCCAAAGGTCCCACAGCCAGGCCATGACCGTTTCATGCGCGACCACCCGGCGGATCGCCGCACCGATCTCGGCGGCGCGGGTCGGGTCGTGCTCCATGCGCTCGATCTCGCGGCGCACCCACTCATCAAAGGCGGCACGCAATTCCGAGCCGTCCGGGCTCATCTTGTCGAGCTCGGTGTTGACCAGCGCCAGCACGCGGCGGGCGATCGTGGCTCCCAAGGCCCAGCCGACCAGCCGCCCTCCTTGCTCGCGAACACGCTCTTCGATGGCTAGGTGCAGCGCTTCCTCCTTGCTCGCCAGCAGGGTCTTGAACTGTCCAAGAATGAAGCCGAAGACTTCCTGATGCCGGCCGCCCTCGACCATGCCGCGCAGCGCGCGCGCGACCACCTGGCCGGCTCCGGCACCACCCAGCAGGCGTGGGATGATCCGGTTGGCCAGACGTCGGGCATGGCCGTCCTCCACCGACGCCAGGATGCGCGGCAATGTCGCAGCGATCGCCTGCGCGGCCGGCCGGGCCGAGACCGGGTCGGCCAGAAATCGGTGCAGCAGCCCCGGCAAATCGAGCCGGCGCAGCACGCTCGCCACTTCGGGTCCGGTGAAGACGTGTGTGGCGACAAAGCGGCCGAGTGTACGCCCGAGCCGTTCCTTCTGCCGCGGGATGATCGCGGTATGCGGGATCGGCAGTCCGAGCGGGTGGCGGAACAGCGCGGTGATTGCGAACCAGTCGGCTATGCCGCCGACGAAGCCTGCCTTGGCGGCGGACGATAGCAGGTCGGCACCCCAACCGGGTGGAACCGCCAGAAGGCTGACCAGGATCAGCGCGGCCATCAGGATCAGCAAGGACGTGGCGAACGCTTTGTGGCGCCGCAACGTGCGACGCAGTTCGGCGTCTGGATCGGGGAGGTTCATTGAGTTCCTATGGCAACGCACGGGTGTGTCGAATGGTTGATCGCCTTGACCCTCCGCGCGCAAGGGAGGGGGAATGATCGGGCTCCATGTGGTCCATTCGCGGAGTCCGATTCTGCTGGCATTGTTCCTAATTTTGTGCAGAACGGGGGGATGCGTGCCATGCAATGGGCCCTGCTTCTGCTGCTGAGCGCCTCTCCGGCAGCAGCGGAACCGCAAGGTGCGTTTGCAAGTTGCGAGGCGGCTATCCGTGCGGCACAGGCGGCGCAGCACCTGCCGACGGGATTGCTGTCGGCGCTGGCGCTGGTGGAAAGCGGACGGCCGGACCCTCGGATGGGCACCGTTCGCCCGTGGCCCTGGACCATCAATGTCGAGGGCCAGGGTCTGTTTTTCGCGAACAAGGCGAGTGCGGTGGCGGCAGTGCAGGTGCTTCAGGCGAGCGGCATCCGCTCCATCGATGTCGGGTGCCTGCAGGTGAACCTGCTGCACCATCCGGCCGCCTTCGCCAGTCTGGAGCAAGCGTTCGACCCGACGGCGAATGCCCGTTACGCGGCCCGCTTCCTCGCTGCGCTGCATGACCGCAGCCAGGATTGGATGCAGGCCGCCGGCGACTACCACAGCCAAACACCGACGCTTGGCGCGGCCTATCGCAGCCGAGTGCTGGCGCGGTGGCACCCACCGGGCTTGACCGATCGCAGCTACGCTGCCTTCGCCCCAAGTGAGGTCGCCTACGGCGATTTCAGTCGGCATGAGGCGGCATATGCCGACTTCGCGCCGGCATCGGCTCAACGCGTCAGGAAGCGCTGAAGCGGGACCTGCGGATCAGCCAGCAGCACCGGATCGATCGGGCGACGCGTCTTGCTCAACGCACTGCCGGCGCGAATGTCACGCGGACTGCCGGCTGCGGTCACGCCCACCACGGAATCATCTGCGGCGAGATGCACGGCCACGAAGGCGGGCGGCCGGTCGATACGCACGACCGTCCGCGCCGCCTCGGCGGGCAGACCGGTGATCTGCAGATTCACCCCGTGCTGGTCGGTCCAGAACCAGGGGATGGCATCATACGGCGTGGGATCGCCGGCCATGGAGCGACCGACCGCGATGCCGTGGTCCTGGGCGTGGCGCCAGGATTCCAGACGCAGGCGTCGGCCATAATGCGGATGCAGAAACGCGGCGATATCGCCCGCCGCGTAGACATCCGGGGCACTGGTGCGGCCGAGTTCGTCGGCCAGGATGCCGCCCTCGATCGCCAGCCCTGCCATCTGGGCCAGCGCCAGGTTGCGCTCCATGCCTACACCGGCGATCACGCAATCGGCGGCAAGCGTTTCGTCGTTGCAGATGACCTGGACGGCGCCATGCGACCCGGGCTCGATCGCCTCGATCGTTACCCCAAATCGCAGGTCCACGCCGGCTGCCCGATGCAGCGCTTCCACGAAATGCGCGCCCTCTGGCGACACGCAGCGGCCCATGGCGATCGGCGCCGCTTCCAGAACTGTCACCTGGCAGCCGCGCGTGTGGGCTGAGGAGGCAATCTCCAACCCGATCACCCCGGCACCGATGCAGATGACGTGCCTGGCCGAGGCGAGACGGGCGCGGATCGATCGGGCATCTTCCAGGGTGCGGAGCAGATGGATGGTCTCACTGCCCGGAATGGACAGACGTCGTGCCCGGCCGCCGGTAGCAAGCAACAGTCTGTCATAGGGTAGGCGGCGTCCATCACGCAGGCCGATCCGGTGCGCGGCGGAATCCAGTTCGTCCACGGCCGTGCCGAGCAGGAGGTCGATGTTCAGTTCGGCGTAACGGGCCTGGTCGTGGAAGAACAGGACCGGGGGCTCCGCGTCGCCGGTGAGCATTGCCTTGGAGAGCGGCGGGCGTTCGTAGGGACGCCAGGGCTCTTCGCCGATCAGTAGCAGGCGTCCGGTGAAGCCCGCCTGACGCATGGCGATGGCGGCCCAGCCCCCTGCCTGGCCGGCGCCGACGATCACGTTCATATCGGTCATGCAGAAATCCTGGGCTTGAAGGAGGTGGGGGAATCCAGGGAGTGGGGCCTGCTCCCCTCGCCTCAAGTTAGCGGATATTCCGCCTCCGCCGTATAGACCGCCTGTTCCTTGCCCAACTGGGAACTGAAGAGAGTAAAATGCTCGACCTGCACAGTCGGGGCGCGGAACAGATTGTGCTCCTGCACGAAGCCGGCAAGCTTTACCTCGGGCACCCCGTCCAGCCGGGCCAGCGTGACATGCGGGGCAAACCGACGCCGCTCAGGCTCCAGCCCGATGCGTTGCAAGGCGGTC
>DATIMO010000024.1:0-13444 GCA_035475215.1 Acetobacteraceae bacterium
TCACGAACATGGTTGTGACGCTGGATGATAAGGGCAGCGGGTCCGTAACCGGAGACTTCGTGGTGCACTCGCCCGGAATCGGCGAGCTGGCGCAAAGCAAGGTCGTGGCGAAGCTCTCCAAGCTCTTCGACAAGACCGGCCATTTCGACGTTCCGATCAAGGAATACATAGTCGATTTCGGCGCGATGAGCACGGTTATGCCGAATCCCCTGATCACCAAGGCGCTGCAGAAGCTGATCCTGAGCAGGATACGCGTGACCGCATCGAGCGGCGAGACCGAGCTGAAGATTCCGTTCGTGGGAACGAGCAAGCCAAGCGACTGGGGACAACAGTCGGGCTCGTCCGGCACCGGTCCTATCTTCACCGCCCGGCAGGCGTTCCAGTCAAAAAAGTCCCGCGGCGCGATGAATCTGCAGGCCTACATGCAGAACATGCTGCAGGCCCAACTGGAGGCCGTGCGCAACTCCTTGCTGTCGTGATCACGTACGCAGTTGCGGAGAGCACAGGTAGGACAACATGGCGGCATCAGACGAACAGAACGGCTGGATCAGACGAGTGTTGGGGTTCGCGCTCGATGGGCGCGCGCCGCAGCAGGTCGACCTCGATGCACGAGTGCGGGCCACAGCGGCGCGGCTCAAAGCGCTTGGGGCGGCACCACAAGGGGCGACGGACGCGCTGCGAGCGGCGATCACGGCGTTGAAGACGGGCGATCTTGCCGGCTGCGCCAAGGCCCTCGATACCGTGGATCGGACCATCCCGTCGCGCCCGGTGCCGAGCGACGTAGGCGACTCGATCACCGCGTGGCAGGACGCAATCGAGACCGTGGACAAGCAGATCGAAGAGCTGGGCCGCGTGCTCCGGAGCAGTGATGACGAGGAGTTGCAGCAGATCGCCGAGTTCGGCTTGAACGCAATTACTGGCGGCTACAAAACGCCGCTGATGGCATCGCTCCTTGAGCTGCAGGGCAAAGATGCCGAGTCGATCGTCGTGATCAGCGCGAATACCGTGAAGCAGGTGACAAACTTCCGCTCGCACATCGAAAGCGATGACCGCGTCACGGCATGCGATGGCAATCCGTTCGGCGTGACGGTCGGAATCCGCTCCGTCCTGGTACCTGCGCTCGCGCGACTGCAGGCCTCGTTGCACGTAGGCTGATAATCACTTGAAGTTCCTGGCCAGTACGAGCATCCACGCTTCCGTCAAGCGGTAGCTATCGTAATCAAGGCATGCAAGGCAAAGCCGACCGCCACGCCAACGATGCGCCATTGCCCACGCTCCTGAGAAGGCGGCTGCGGCCGCCAGCACCCTGGCCACCAGTTTCGTCAGAAACGACGCACAGGAATGCCGTACCCGGACCGATCATCAGCAGCAGATAACGTGCTCAAACCCCGATCCGCCACACGTCCGCGCATGTATGCCTGCGGGCTGCAACCCATTTCGATACGGAACGCATAAACGAAGGCTGACGTCGAGCCATAACCAAGTTCGATTGCCGCTCGTGTCACGCTTATGCCGCCCCCCAATAATTCGACCGCCTTAAACAGTCGCAGGCGCCGCCGCCAGGAGCGCAGGCTCATGCCCATCTCCGCGTCAAAACGGCGGGCCAGGGTCCGCTCCGACATCCCGAGTTCCTGACCCCATTCCTCGGGTCCCCGCGAGTCGGACGGGTCGGCGTAGAGGGCCTCACACAGTTTCGCTAACGAACCTGCGCGCGGCCAGGGCAGGGCCCCGGGAACGGGCTCCGCGCGGCGGAGTTGGTCGAGAATCAACGTGGTGACACGGCCTGCATAGCCGCCGGGATCGTCCCGCCCCTCGATCTCCGCTGCCTCGACGATCAGGGCTTGCAGCAGCGGCGAGACGCCGAACACGACCGGGGTCTTCGGAAGGCCAACGCCGGCGTCTTCAGCAATCCAGAGGCTACGGAACTCCGCACCGAGCAGCGAGCCCACCCGGTGCCGCAGGCCAGTCGGCAGCCAAACGCCTTGCTCCGGCGAGATCACGAACGAGCTTCCCTCCACGGCCACTGTCAGCACCCCGGAGATTGCGTAGACCACTTGGTTCCAGCGATGCGCGTGCTCCGGAAAATAGTGCCGCGGCGGAATGGACTGCGCGCGCATCGTCATCGGCCTGGGGGGAGCCAGCCCGGGTGGCGCCGCGATCGTCTCCCAAATCATCGCCAGCCTCCAACTTTGTCCGCTATTCTACATAGATTGTCGGCTAGTCGAAAGACAGCCAGAACGAGGCGGACTAAATCTTGCAGAGGATGGTGCCCTGGCCTGGCCGGCTTGACCGGACCGGTTGGCTGCTAGCCTCGCAAGCCTGACTTGATCTCATATGAGGAGCCTGCCATGGCCCGCCTCGACCGCCGCGGCCTGCCACTCTCGACCACGTCCGATCTCGCGGCCGAGCGCTACCGGGAGGGTGTCGACCTCCTTCTCTCGGCTTGGCCCGATGCCGCCGAGGCACTGGAGGAGGCCATCGCAGCCGACCCCGATTTCGCCCTCGCGCATGCGGCGCGCGCCCGCCTGCATGCCATTCGCGCCGAAGCGGCCGAGGCGCGGGCACGGATCTCGGCGGCGGCGGAGATCGTCGGTCGTCATGGCACCGAGCACGAACGAAGCCACGTCGAGATCCTTTCCCTTGCCATCAACGGCCAGCCGGCAAAGGCGCTGGAGCGGGCACTCGCGCACGCTGACACGTGGCCGCGGGATGTCCTGATCCTTTCACTGCCGCTCGGCGCCTTCGGGCTGTTCGCCTTCTCCGGCATGGCGGACCACGACCAGGCACGTGTCGATATCTGCGAGCGCCACGCCCGACATTATGATGACGACGACTGGTGGTTCCTCACCTATCGGGGTTGGTCCCACACCGAGAACGGCAACGTGAAGCACGGCTGCGATCTGACGCAGCGTGGTTTCGAGCTGCGGCGTAACAATGCGAATGCCGTCCACGCGCTCGCGCATGCATTGTTTGAAGGTGGCGCTGGCGAGGACGCCGAGACACTCATCTCGGATTGGCTGCCGAGCTATGACCGCACCGGCCAACTGCACGGCCATATTGCCTGGCATGGGGCGCTCGTCGCGCTGGAGCGCGGCGACGCGGAGCAGGCACTCGCGATCTATGCGGAGCATATCCAACCGTCGGTTTCGGCTGGGATTCCCGTCAATGTCGTGAGTGACACCGCCTCCTTCCTGTGGCGATTGCAGTCCTACGGCTACATGGTGCCGGCGGGGCTGTGGGAGGCAGCAGCGTCCTACGCGGAAACGGCTTTCACCACGCCCGGCTTCCCCTTCATCGACATTCATATGGCGCTGCTTGCGGCAGCGAGTGGCGACAAGGCGGCGGTCGAGCGGCGCGTCGAGGCGCTGACGGGTTTGGTCGAGGCAGGCAAACTTGCCGCCGGACCAGTCGTACCGGCGATCTGCCGCGCCGCCCTGGCTTTTGCCGAAGATGACTATGCCGGCTGCGCGCGAATCCTGGAGCCGGTTGCCGGCGAGGTCGTCCGCATCGGCGGCAGCGGTGCGCAGCGCGAGATCATGCAGGACATGCTGCTGCTGGCCCTGATGCGAAGTGGCGACGCCGCCAAGGCGCGGGCGCTTCTCGACCGTCGCCTGCACCGCCGTCCGTCTCCGCGCGATACGCGCCGGTCCAGTCTGCTCGCGGCTTGAGAGGCCCGATGTCACAAGCCAATGCCGGCATGACAACCGGCGTCGCACTCCGCTTCGCGCACGTGCCGGGAAATGTTCTGCGATTGTCTATCGCGCAGGCGCTTGCCGGCGCGAACTCGACGGTGGTGTATGCAACAGCTGCCATTGTCGGCCACGCGCTTGCGCCCAGCGAACTCCTGGCGACGCTGCCGGTCTCCGTATTCGTGGTGGGGATGGCTGTCTGTACCTTGCCGGCTGGCGCAATCGCCAGGCGCTATGGTCGCCGCGCCACGTTCCTGACGGGGACCGGATGGGGCACCGTTGCGGGCCTGCTCGCCGCGCTGGCCATCCTTCTAAATTCATTTTGGCTGTTCTGCGCGGCAACGTTCTTCGGGGGCGCCTACGCCGCCGTTGTCCTCTCCTTCCGCTTCGCCGCTGCTGAGTGCGTGCCACCGGAGCGGCGTGCGCGAGCACTTTCGACCGTGATGGCGGGCGGCGTGTTCGCCGGAGTCATCGGCCCGCAACTCGTCACCTACACGATGAACATGTGGCTGCCCTATACGTTCGCCGCCACCTTCGTGGCACAAGCGGCTGTGGCAGTGCTGTCCGGGCTCATCCTGTTTGGCGTCCGGCTGCCAATGCCGACGGCGGCAGACATTGCCCGCGGCTGCCCGCTCGGCGTCATCGTGCGCCAATCCCGCTTCATCATCGCCATGATCTGCGGGGTGGTCTCGTACATGCTGATGAACTTCCTCATGACGGCAGCGCCGCTGGCCATGCGACTGTGCGGTCTGTCGCAGGAGACATCGAACCTGGGCCTGCAGTGGCACGTGATCGCTATGTACGCCCCGAGCTCCTTCACCGGACGATTGATCGGCCGCTTCGGCGCGGCGCCCGTCGCGGCCACTGGATTGGCGTTGATCGCCGGCTCTGGAGTGGCGGGGCTGACCGGAATGGATGTGGCGCACTTCTGGCTGAGCCTGATCCTCCTCGGCGTCGGCTGGAATTTCGGCTTTCTGGGCGCTTCGGCCCTCGTGCTCGAGTGCCACCGTCCCGAAGAACGGACCCGGGTACAGTCGCTCAACGACTTCGTTGTGTTCGGAATGATGGCATTGGGTTCGTTCACGTCCGGCGGCGTGCTGACGGCCTACGGTTGGAACATGGTTATCTGGATATCGTTCATACCCTTGGCGGCGGCGCTTGCTGCTATCGCGTTCAGAGCTTCATCCAGTGTCGGTTTTTCCCAAGCCGGATGACCATGAAGGAGCAGCACCATGCGCATTAACGACAATCTGTCGGTACCCATCATCGTCCATGCCAAGACACAGGACTGGGTGCCCAGTCCTGCAGCGGGCGTGGACCGGCGCATGCTGTTCCGCGTCGGCGGCGAGGTCGCCCGCGCGACATCGATCGTGCGCTATGCAACCAGCAGCGCGTTTCCCCGTCACACTCACCACGGCGGCGAGGAGATTCTCGTATTGGAGGGGGTCTTCCAGGATGAGCATGGCGACTATCCAGCTGGCAGCTATTTCCGCAATCCGCCCGGCACCTCGCATGTACCTGCCTCGAGAGAAGGCTGCATCATCTTCGTGCGGCTCTGGCAGTTTCGTGAGGGGGATACCGCCCAGATCGTGCGCCGGCCCGGCCAGGGTCAGAAGGCAGAGCCGCGACCGGGCGCGCGGAGCGCGAGCGTGCTGTTCGATGACGGCTACGAAACTGTCTGTTTGGAGAATTGGTCCCCCGGCGGAATCGTCACGGTCGAAAATAAGCGTGGGTTGGAGTTCCTTGTTCTCTCCGGCAGCCTAACCTTCGATGATGAATCCCTGGAACCGCTGAGTTGGGGCCGTTTACCGGCAGGTACTCACCTGACAGCCAATATCGGTCCGCAGGGTATGAAAATCTGGATCAAGGACGCGCCTTTGGTGCATCCCAGCGTCTGCCAACTGCCTGAACCAGCCTAGGAACCCGTCATGGGCACGCGTCCGCTGTGGAGAGTCCGCTCCAACCGGTTGGATGACCGGGTTGGGCGCAATGCGGATGTTCGGGCTCAAGGCTCGCAATTACTGATCCCCACCCCAAGCGGTCATCGGATAGGCCGGGTGGTATAAGCCGCCGAACGCCGCCCCGGCAGCGGCGCCTTTGCCAATTGAATATCACGCGCCCTACTGGACTCGAACCAGTGACCCACAGCTTAGAAGGCTGTTGCTCTATCCAACTGAGCTAAGGGCGCCCGAGCACGGCCGGCACTAATGCGTCCACATCTCTCGCCGGCCGTAACGGAAATTGTCGGCATAAACGCTGGGCGTCACCCGCCGTACCTGCGGCAACTGCAACTCGTAACCGATGCCGTTCCTGTCCGCGAAGGCAACCGCCTCCTCGCGCGTCTTGAAGCTCAGCCTCACCTGCGTCTGCGTGTCCGCACTGCCGATCCAGCCCATCAGCGGGTCCGGCCGCTGCGCCGAGGTCGGCTCGAACTCCAGCAGCCACTGGTCGGTTCCAGCTCGCCCCGACTGCATTGCGTTCTTCGGCGGCTGAAATATCCGCGCGCGCATCGACGATCCCTTCCGAACCATGGTCGGGGCGGCCGGATTCGAACCGGCGGCCTCGTGTACCCAAAACACGCGCGCTGACCAAGCTGCGCCACGCCCCGATCACGCGCCCCCTACCACATCAGCCCATATCATGGAACATCGGCGCCAACACCTTGTCGCCCACCGTGATCCCCAGGCGCGCCGTGGTCCCCCCCGCCAGTTCCAGCGTGGCCAGCACCGGCCCGTGACTGGAGATGATCCGCAGGCTCTGCGGCACCGTATTCTCGGTAATCGAATCGATCGTCCCGTCAGCCGCGATGAACACCATGTCCAGCGACGCCAGCGTGTTCTTCATCCACATGTCCGATTGCCGCGGGCTGCCCCAGTCGAAGAGCATGCCGCAATCCGGCGCCACGCTCTGGCGGAACATCAGCCCGGTCATCTGCTGTACCGGCGAGCTCGCCAGCTCGACCGTGAAGCTGTGCCGCTGGCCGTTCTTGCCGACAATCACGATCGGCTGTTTCGGCAACTCAGGCTGAGGCCCGGTAGGTTCTTCCGACTGGGCGAGGGCCACGGCCGGGGCGGCGGCCAGCAGCGCAAGCAGGGCGCGACGGTTCATGCGGACAGGCTCTCCTTCAGGGCCAGTTCGGCCAAGTTACGGATCTGGCCGCGTATCGGGCCGGGGCGTGGTGTGTCGCGCAGCGTGGTGAACCAGTGCTCGGGCGGGTTGCGGCCGGCCGCGCGAGCGTAGCTCAGTCCGCGCAGCACCGCTTCACACTCCGACGGCAATCGATCCGGTATCGCAAGCCCATTGAGCGTGGCCCAGATGCCGGCCCAGCAACGCCCGACCGACCACGGATTGTAACCGCCGCCGCCCAGCACCACCAGCCGCGGCGCAAGCTCCGCCAATGTCGCGACCGTGGCAAAATACGCGTTGTTCGACAGGCCCAGCCGCGCCAACGGGTCTTCCTCCAGCGCGTCGGCGCCGGCCTGCAGCATGATCGCCTGCGGCTGCCGCGCGCGGATCAGCGGCTCCACCGCGTGTCGCATCAGGAATTCGAACTCACTGTCGTTGCACCCGGGCGGCACCGGAAAGTTGCGCGCCGCGCCGCCGGCGAAATCATCGGCCGCCCCGGTGAACGGCCAGCGCCCCGCCTCATGGATGCTGATCGTGAACACCCTGTCGTCGTCGTGGAACGCGTCCTGCACACCGTCCCCATGATGCGCATCCATATCGAGACAGACGACATTGCTCAGCCCGAGATCAAGCCAGGTCAGCAGCCCCAGCACCGGATCGTTCAGAAAACAGAACCCGGCCGCCCGGTCCGGCCGCCCGTGATGCGTACCACCGCCCGGGCAATGGGCAATACCGCCATTCGCGGTCAGCCGTGCCGCCAACATCACGCCCCCGGCGGAGATGGCCGGCCGCCGAAACACCTCACGATAAACCGGATTGCCGTCCGCGCCGATGCGGAAGCGCGCCCGGTCGTCATCCGACACGCATTGCATTGCCTCGGCGCGCTTCAATGCGGCGACATAATCCGCGCTGTGGAACCGGGTCAGCTCCGCATCCGAGGCCATCGGCGCCTCATGATAGACCGCGTCCGACAGCCAGCCCATCGCACGGCAGAGATCGGTGCAGGTGGACACGCGCGGCACTGCCAGCGGGTGCTTCGGCCCGTAGCTGGAATTCCGATAGATCGCGCTGCCGATATAGACCGGCCGGTTACCGGCGAACGTCACGTTGCGGCATCCCCTGCGGCACCACGGTTTGCACGATCGAGGCATCCAGTGCCTCGTACTCGTGGTACCCGATCGTTTCATACAATTCTGCTCGGGTCTGCATCCGGTCCAGCATGGTCTGCGTGCCGCCGTCACGGTGGATCGCGGCATAAAGTTCCGCCTGGGCCTTGTTCGCCACGCGCAGGGAACTGACCGGCCAGATCACCATCCGGTAGCCCATCGCCTCGAACTCGGCTGCGGTGAAGAACGGGGTGCGGCCGAACTCGGTCATGTTCGCCAGCAGCGGCGCTGGCACGCGGCGGGCAATTTCGCGGAACATCTCCGCGCTGGTCAGTGCTTCCGGAAAGATCGCGTCGGCGCCGGCTTCCAGGTACAGCTTCGCCCGCGCCACGGCGCCGTCCATGCCCTCGCTGGCCGCTGCGTCGGTGCGGGCAACGATGAACAGATGGCGCCGCGCCCGGACGGCGGCGGCCACCTTGGCCGCCATATCATTCGCGTCGGCCAGTTTCTTGTCGTTCAAATGACCGCATTTTTTCGGCAGCAACTGATCTTCGATGTGCACGCCGGCGGCGCCCGCATCTTCGAAACTGCGCACCATGTGCATCACATTCAGCGCTTCGCCGTAACCGGTATCGCCATCGACCAGCACCGGCAGCCCAGTGGCACGGGCGATCTGGCGGATGAAGAAGCTGACTTCGTCCACCGTGATCACACCGAGGTCCGGCAATCCCATTTGCGCGGTCATCGCCGCACCGGACAGATACAGCGCCTCGAACCCAGCCTGCTTCGCCTGCAGCGCCGCCATCCCATTATGCGCGCCGGGCATCTGCAGAATGCCCGGGCGGGAGAGCAGGGCGCGAAACCGGTCGCCCGAGGGTACGATCGAAAGATCGGCGGCGATGAGATAGGTCATCCTGTGGGCTCCTTACCGGGTCACCGGGATGATCTGTTCATAGAGCCGAGGCGCCGTTCCCGACCAGCGACCCCGCTTAGATCCTTATGCGTCGGGCCCGACAAGAACCCCCGCCCGAGCTCTCGGCGCCGCTTCCGCACCGATCAGATCAACGCAACGCCCGCTTCCCCCGCAGCCCGAATCAACGCCGCAACGAACGTCGCCAGCGGCAAGGAATAGGCGTACGGCCAGTTCGAGATAGGTTGCGTCATACACCGTCAACCGGTGACGCTCGGCTGCGCCTGAAATCCCGCCCCAAATGCGCTGCGCAGTTTCGGAATCGACCTTGATCGGCAGTGCCGCAAATTCGCCGACGATCTCAATGCGTCGAGCGCGGTCGACAACCTTCCACCGCTCCAGAGTCATGAGCACGTGTGCCACTTCCAGCGGCCACAATGCCGGCACGACTGCTCCGTCACGCGCGACAGTTTCCAAGATGCTCTGGGCCCGCGCAGAATGATCCCTCGCGCACGAAGGCCGCAATCGAGACCGACGCCGGAAGCGAGCCAGCGCGTCTTCGAACCGGCTCACGAACACACCCCAAAGGACCGCTTGTCGCCGCATGTGCCACCCCCGGAACAGGTGGCGAACATCGCGGACATATCACGCGCTACAAAGCACGGACATATCACGCGCTCCCAACACTCCGATCGTGCAGCGCTGGTCCGGCGCTCCGCATGGCGTTATACCACTTGGCTGCATGAGCGCGACGCTGAAGCCGCTGACCCTCGACGAGTTTCTGGAATGGGAGCGTGCCCAGCCGGAACGCTACGAATTCGACGGGATCCAGCCGGTCGCGATGACCGGCGGCAGTCGTGATCACGCGCGGATCGGCACGCGCCTGGTGATCGCGCTCGGCAGCCGAGCGGGCCCTCCATGCGAAGTTTTCGGCCCCGAGCTTAAAGTGCTGACGACTGGGCGCTCGCGCTACCCGGATGCGACGGTGGTGTGTACGCAATCCGACGACACCAGCGACACCGTCGAACCGACCGTGGTGTTCGAGGTGCTGTCGCCGTCCACCGCACTGACCGATCGCCGCATCAAGGCCATGGAATACGCCGCAGTCCCGTCCGTCGCGGCGTACGTGCTGCTGGAACAGGATCGCTCGGAAATCACAATCCGGCGTCGCTCCACGGCTTGGGAGGCAGAGGTCATCGCAGGGGCGGATGCGATACTGGAGCTTCCCGAAATCGGCGTCAGCGTGCCACTCTCCGCGATCTACAGCGCCTGATTCGTGCCGCTTACCCGAACCGCCCCAGCCCATAATGCGGGTCCACCGCAATCCCCCGCAGCACCGCGTCCGCCGTGATCCGCCCGACGATCGGCCCCAGCGTGTAGCCGTTCGCCGTCACCGCGTTGAAGAACCCCGGCAGTCCCGGCGTCTCGCCCAGGATCGGTGCCGGTCGATCGACGAGTTCACCCCGGTCCAGCTCCGCACGAAGCTCAGGCCGTGCAGTGCCGGCAGCACCCGCCCGCACACGAACAGATTGCCCTCGATGCTGCGCCGGAGGTTCCGCGTCCGCCCGGTCTCCGGGTCGAAATCGCCGAACCACCCGCCGCCGATCAAAAACCCGCCGCTTGCCGCCTGTTTCAGCGACAGGTGCCGGTGTGCCACCGCGATCAGATGCCGGGTCAGCGGCGGCGCCGGCTCGGTCACGATGACCTGCTGCACCGTCCCCGTCACCGGGAGCTCGACGCCCACCATGCGTCCGATCCGCGCCGCCCACGGCCCCGTAGCGTTCACCACCCGTCCGGTAATGACCGGCCCCTTGGAGGTCTCCACCCGCCAGGCATTCCCCACCCGGCCGACATCGAGCACCTCTGCCCCGCGCAAAACCCGCGCCCCGGCCCGCTGCGCCAGCATCAGCACCGCCATCGTGCCCCGCAGCGGATCGCCGTAGCCCTCGGCCGGGACGAAATCCGCCCCGACCATCCGGTCTGACACTGCCGGCGCGAGCGAGCGCAGCTCATTCGCCCCGAGCACGTGGCTTTCGATCCCCCAGCGCCGCTCCATCGCTGATTTGCGGCGCAGCCACTCCATCCCCGCCGTGTCCTCGGCCAGCATCAGCCCGCCCTCGGTGCGGATGCCCAGATCTTCCCCGGCCGCCGCCGCGATCTCTTTCCACAACGCGATGCTGCGTGGCGCCAGAGGCAGCGTGTGCGCCGCCGGACCGCCGTCTTCCGGCGTATCGTCATCGAAATCATAGGACAGAAGCTGCGCGTGCAGGCTGCCGGCATTGGCGGTGCTGGCCGCCATGCCGGCCTCATCGCGCTCCACCAGCAGTACGTCCGCCCCGTCCCGCGCCATGAAATACGCCGAGCACAGGCCCGCCAGCCCGCCCCCGATCACCAGCACGTCGGCCCGCCGTGGCTCGGACGTGGCGAGGCCGATCCGGTGCAGTCGCACCGGATGCGCCGGTGCGGTCAGCAATGGCGCCTCGAACTCCGGCGCTTCGAACATCAGCGGTGCCGCCGGAACCGGCCTGAGGGGCACGCGCGGCGCCGCGAACCCGTACTCCTCCGGCGCGTCCGGGCACAGCCGGGCCACGGTCGCGGCGCAGAACCGTCCCTGGCAGCGTCCCATTCCGGCTCGGGTTGCTTTCTTGACCGCCGCGACCGACGCCAGGCCGGCGGCCAGTTCGGCGCGAACCCGGCCGGCGGTGACCTCCTCACAGCGGCAAACAATCGTATCGTCGGTCAGCATTGCCGGATCGAAGGCCGGCGGCCGGAACAGCGTCCAAAGCGCGTCCTGGAACGCCAGGGCTCGTGCCAACGCGCTGCGTGTCGCCGCATCGTCTGGCGCCGGGAGGCCCAGGTCACGAGCAGCGGCCAGTCCCGCCAGACGGCCCCGCGCCATCGCCACCCGCGCACCGCCGAGACTCGCCCCATCGCCCACCGCGAAGACGCTGGAATTAGTGCGGGAGGGCGGAGAACCCATCCCAACCACCGCCCGACCGTCCTCGTCCGTCTCCGTCGCCAGATGCCCGATGCCGCGGTCCACGAAGCGGTGCGATAGCCCCAAGGCCCGCGCCAGCCCGACCTCCGGCTGGAAGCCCAGGTTGATCGCGACGACGTCCACCTCGATCGGCCGCTCGCCGACGCGCGCACGCTGCACCCGGTCGTCGCCTTCGAATGCGGTCACCTGGGAGCCCCACAGGATCGGCACCCCAGCCCGCCGCAGCCGGGCGATCATTCCGATACCTTCAGCGGCGAGCCCAGGCGCGGTGCGCAGCATCCGCCAGGCGTGCCGCCACGCGGCCCGCCCGGGCGAGGGTGCCGCCTCGATCACCGCGACCGGCTTCACCCCGGCGGCGATCATTTCGCACGCAAGCTGCAGGTTCAGCGGCCCATTTCCGGCGATCAGCACGCGGCTTCCGGGACACACACGCTGAGTGCGCACCAGGGTTTGCAGTGCCCCGGTCGTCATCACGCCGGGCAGGGTCCAGCCGGGCAGGGGGGCCGGGCGTTCGTGCGCTCCGGGCGCCAGAATCAGCCGCCGGGGCCGGAACGTTGTCGCGCCGCCGCGGACAAGGGCGGCGATTTCTTCCGGGCCGAAGGCGCCCCAGACGACCGATTCCGTCTCGATCTGCACCCCGGCTGTTTCGGCCGTCCGACGCAACTCCGCGCCGAGGCGGAACTGCGCGTCGGGCGCGGAGTTGGCGTGGCTATCGGCGAGCGGCTTGGCGTACTGACCGCCCGGCGCGACCCTTTCGTCCAGCAACACGACGCCGGCGCCCGATTGGGCCGCGGCAATGGCAGCCGAAAGCCCCGCTGGCCCGCCACCTACGACCAGAACGTCACAGGCGCGGTCCTTGGCCGCTTCGTGGTCCGGTATCGGGGCGAGCGGAGTGAGTTCCTCGGGCGCCGCGCTGCTGACCCGCATCCCGTCGGCGACCTTGGTCATGCAGGCGCGCTGACCGATCCGGCCATCCACCGTCACCACGCAATCGAAACACGCGCCCATGCCGCAATGCAGCCCTCGGGGGGCACCGGATGCGGTGTGGCGGAAGGTCACGATGCCGGCTGCCGACAAGGCGGCGGCGATGGTTTCGCCGGAGAGTGCCTGGACGGGCTGGTTTTCGAAGGTGATGGTGATCGGGGCGCCGGTCGGTCGGATGCTGGGGTGGCTGAGTCGCATGCCCTCTATGCTGCCCGCAGGGCGTGGTGGCGACCAGGGGGTTGATCCGCGGGTAGTGGGTCAGTTTGAATCCCCCTGAATAAAATCCCATACCATCCGGTGTGCGACCCGTGCCAGCCAGTGCCATATTAGGGGCATGACAGACACAGCATATCGTATGCTCCGGCAGGCCGATGGTAGCTTCCATGTGGAGCTAACCAAGCCTGGAACACTACCCAGGCTAGCGACTGGCTTCCCGACGGAAGCTGATGCGAAGTCTTGGATCACTGAAGACAAGACTCTAGCTGGTCTTGATGAGCCTGTCGGTAATTTTGTGTGCGAGGCATAACCGACGCCAAGGAGGCGTATTATGCCGAGCCGAGCGAACAAAGTGGACCGCGACGTGGCCAAGCTGGCTTCGATCCCGCAGGAGCTGGTTGAGCTTTTTCTGACC
>DATIMO010000025.1:0-2467 GCA_035475215.1 Acetobacteraceae bacterium
CCAACCGCGCCAATCGGCGAGCACTTTCCCGTTAGATCAGGGCCTTCAGCGCCTCCCGCACCAGGGCAGATTTCTGCCGGAGCCCGGTGAAGGCCTGGGCCTTACCACCAATGCCCGTCATTGGTCATGCGTCCATCTTCAACGCCGCCAGGAACGCCGACTGCGGGATCTCCACCTTACCGAATTGGCGCATCCGCTTTTTGCCCTCTTTCTGCTTCTCCAGCAGCTTGCGTTTGCGGGTGATGTCCCCGCCGTAGCATTTCGCCGTCACGTCCTTGGATAATGCGCTGATCGTTTCCCGCGCAATCACCCGCCCCCCGATCGCCGCCTGCACCGCGATCTTGAACAACTGCCGCGGGATCAGGTCCTTCAGCTTGCCGCAGATCGCCCGCCCACGCGCCTCGGCGGCATTGCGATGAGCGATGAACGACAGCGCATCGACCGGATCGCCATTCACCAGGATGGAAATGCGCACCAGGTCCGCCGTCGCATAACCGTCCATCTGATAATCGAAGCTGGCGTACCCTCGGGAGACCGATTTCAGTCGGTCGTAAAAATCGAACACGACCTCATTCAACGGCAGCCGGTAGACCAGCATGGCGCGGTTGCCGACATAGGTCAGATCAACCTGCTCGCCCCGGCGCTCGGTGCACAAATGGAGCACTGCACCCAGGTACTCGTCGGGCAGCATGATCGTGGCTCGGATCCAGGGTTCGTCGATATGATCCAGTACACTGCCGTCAGGCATATCGACCGGATTGTGCAACTCCTGCATTTGCCCGTTGGTACGGTACACGCGATACACCACGGAAGGCGCCGTCGCGATCAGGTCCAGATCGAATTCCCGCGTCAGGCGCTCCTGGATGATCTCCAGGTGCAGCAGCCCCAAGAACCCGCAGCGGAACCCGAAACCCAGCGCCGCCGACGCCTCTGGCTCATAATGGAAGCTGGCATCGTTCAGCCGCAGCTTGCCCAGGCTTTCGCGCAGCTTCTCGAAATCGTCGGCATCCACCGGATAGAGCCCGCACCACACCACCGGCACCGACGGCTTGAAGCCCGGCAGCGGCGCACTCGCCGGTTGCCGGTCATCGGTGATCGTGTCGCCAACCGAGCAATCCGCGACAGTCTTGATCGAGGCGGTGATATATCCGATCTCGCCCGGCCCCAGATCATCGGACGGGATCATCTTCGGGCTGAACACGCCCACCTGCTCCACTGTGTGTACCGCGCCGGTGGACATCATCCGGATCTTCCGGCCGCGCTTCAGCCGCCCGTCCTTGATCCGCACCAGGATCACCACGCCCAGATACTGGTCATACCAGCTATCCACCAGCAGCGCCTTCAACGGCCCCGCCCCATCGCCCTTCGGCGGTGGCAACCGATGCACCAGCGCCTCCAGCACGCCCTCGATGTTCAGCCCCGTCTTGGCGCTGATCTCCACCGCCTCGGACGCATCCAGTCCGATCACGTCCTCGATCTGCTGCTTCACACGCTCCGGCTCGGCGGCGGGCAGATCGACCTTGTTCAGCACCGGAACGATCTCGTGCCCCGCGTCGATCGCTTGATAGACGTTGGCCAGAGTCTGCGCCTCGACCCCCTGGCTGGCATCGACCACCAGCAGGCTGCCCTCGCACGCCGCCAGGCTGCGATTGACTTCGTAGGCGAAGTCAACGTGGCCGGGCGTGTCCATCAGGTTCAGCTCGTACACCTGCCCATTCTTTGCCGGATAAGTTAGGCGGACGGTCTGCGCCTTGATGGTGATGCCGCGCTCGCGCTCCAGTTCCATGTTGTCCAGGACCTGGTTGGTCATCTCTCGGTCGGTCAGCGCTCCGGTGGCCTGGATCAGCCGGTCGGCCAGGGTGGATTTCCCGTGGTCGATATGCGCGATGATCGCGAAATTGCGGATATGGTCGATCGGCGTGTCGGGCATTTTCTCAGGGGTCTGGGTGTGGGTCGGGGATCAGATAGGGGGAAACGCGCGTTGAGGCCAGATAGTCGTGCTCTGCCGGTAATACTCCGGTGAAAACCGTTGACACGGGTGATCGGACCGGGACCATGCGCCGGCCACACGAATAGCGGCGGAGGGCCGCGCAATCGGGCCGGTGCCTCCGACCAACGGGAGGATGGTCATGGGCATGTTCCTGAGCGAAACCGAACTAGCGGAACTCGCACCGGCGGATGAGGCGGCTTTCCACTCCCCGGTACCGACACAGATGGTGTCGAACGGCGAATTCAATCCGCTGCCGCAAACCCCGCGGCAACGCCAGGTGGAAGCGCGCATAAAGGACCTCGCCGAGACCAACGGCGCTCGCCTGGGTCTCGACCGGCGCGGCTTTCTGCGCAGCGCCTGCGGCATGGCAGCCGCCTTCGTCGCGATGAATGAAGTCTATGGGCGCTTCTTCGACGTCAACACCGCCGAAGCGGCCCAGCCGGACATAGCGGCGACGCGGTCGAGCGCATTGGCCGG
>DATIMO010000026.1:0-5521 GCA_035475215.1 Acetobacteraceae bacterium
CGGCGTGGATGTTTCGGCTGGCAACAGCATCGCCGATGCGAAATAGCCGGAACCGCCCCCTGGAATTGCGCGCCACCTGTTGCGGTTGCCCAGCGAGCAGGGCCCGGTAATCGACCTCTCCAAGGTTCACGGAGTCTTGCCGTAGCGCCAGATACAACTCGTCCAGCGGCAGGGTGCCATGTTCGACCACAACCTGGTCAATCCGGCGTTCTTCCGTCCGCGCGTCGTAGTCGCTGCCGAGGGTCGCCACCAGCTCGTTTCCGTCCCGACGAACCGACAGCACACGGGTATTGATCGTCAGCCGCACGCCGTGCGCGTGGAAGATGCGTGCGTATTCGGCGTGGTTCAGGCCGCCGATTTCCGGTGCAAAGAAGCGCTCGCGTGTGACGATTTCCACTGCGGCGCCGGCGTCAGCCAGCATCTCGGCGCATTGCATGCCGGGGTGATTGCCGTTGTCATCGAAGACCAGCACGCGTTCGGCAGGCGTTACCTGGCCGGAGACGATATCCCAGCTTGAGACCACCAGATCGTTGCCGGTTTGTAGAATGTCGGTGTTCGGCACGCCACCCGTGGCGACAAACACGACGTCCGGCGTTTCACCCAGCACCGTGTCGGCTTCGGCGTAAACGCCGAAACGCGCCTCTACGCCGAGGGCCTGAAGCCGCGTCATCCGCCAATCGACAATGCCGATCAGTTCACGCCGTCGCGGCGATCGGGCGGCCAGCAGCACCTGGCCGCCTGCGCGCTCGGCCGCTTCGAACAGCGTGACGCTGTGGCCGCGTTCCGCGGAGACGCGAGCAGCTTCCAGACCGGCTGGTCCGGCTCCCACCACGACGATGCGTTTTGCCGGGCCCGTTGTGCGGGCGATGACATGCGGCATGGACGCTTCGCGACCGGTCGCCGGATTGTGGATGCAGAGCGCCTCATTGCCTTCGTAGATACGATCGATGCAATAGCTGGCGCCGACGCATGGGCGGATTTCAGCTTCCCGTCCCTCGGCGACCTTGCGCGCCAGATGCGGGTCGGCGATCAACGCGCGGGTCATGCCCACCATGTCGAGTTTGCCGGCGGCGATCGCGTGTCGGGCGGTGGCAACGTCGTTGATTCGGGCTGCATGGAACACGGGAAAGCCAGTCGCCGCCCGCACGTCCCCGGCAAAATCGAGATGCGGAGCGGAGCGCATGCCGAGGATCGGGATAACCTTCACGATGGCCGCATCGGATTCGATATGGCCGCGGATGATGTTCAGGAAGTCGATCAGACGGGAGCCGCGCAGAAGCTTCGCGATGGCAATGCCGTCTTCACGGCTGAGCCCGATTTCCCAGTCCTCATCAGCAACCATGCGCACGCCGAGCAGGAAATCGGGTCCGACGGCATCGCGCATCGCCTGCAGCACGCGCAGGGTGAAGCGGGTGCGGTTCTGCAGTTCGCCGCCCCACTCGTCGTCGCGCTTGTTGGTTGCCGGGGAAAAGAACTGGTCCGGCAGATGGCCGTAGGCGTTGATCTCCAGACCATCCAGTCCTGCTGCCTGCATGCGCTGGGCGGCGGACGCATAGTCAGCAACGATCCGATCGATGTCCCAGTCTTCGATCGCTTTCGGGAAGGCGCGATGGGCGGGTTCGCGGATGGGCGAGGGTGCCAGAACGGGCAGCCAGTCCGCCTTGTTCCAGGCGGTGCGGCGGCCGAGATGTGTGAGCTGGATCATCACCGCGCTGCCGTAGGCGTGGCATTCGTCGGCCAGCTTGCGCAGCCAGGGCACGATTTCATCCTTGTAGGCGAGCAGATTGCCGAAGACTGGCGGGCTGTCGGGTGATACGACAGCGGAGCCGGCGGTCATTGTCAGGGCGGCGCCGCCTTTGGCTTTTTCGACGTGATAGAGGCGATAGCGGTCTTTCGGCATTCCATCGTCGTAATAGAACGGCTCGTGCGCCGTGCTCATGATGCGGTTGCGGAGGGTTAGATGTTTGAGGTGGTAGGGTTGCAGGAGGGGGTCGGAGCCCCGTTCCGCCTTCGTGGTGCTCATATCCGCTCCAGAATGCTCAGGCCGCGATTGCGGTCGATCAGGTAGATCAGGCCGCGCTGGTCGATGAAAAGGTCGTTGCTGGAGGGACGATCGGTGCCGGGCGGCGGATCGGGGACGTAACACGCGACCTGACGCAGAGCGTGCGGATTGGAGATATCGATGATCCGTAAGCCGCTGGCGAACCAGGCTGCCGCCACTTCGGTGCCGGGGATGGTTTCGACCGGCTGATGACAGCCGGTCATCAGCCGGTTCTTGCGTCCGACGAGTTCCGGCACCTGGAAGCTGCCGACCGGGATCGGCCGGGTTTCCTCGGTGATGTTCACCATCCAGATGAAGGACGGCATTTCGGAGGAAAGGTCGGGAGAAAGCGGGGCAACGTGCTCGTCCGCCACCAGCATCCAGCGCTGGCCGGCTATGGCCTGTTCGATTGGGACGACGCTGTGCGTCGGCCAGGCGAAGGGCGGGCTGGTGTCGAACCAGGAGACCAGTTGCGGGCGGGTCATCTCGGCGATGTCCAGGATCACTGCGCCGCCATGCCAGTAGCTGACATACAGCCGATCGCCACGCCGGATCGGATGGTGGCAGCGATGGGCGCGGCCTTCCCAGTTGGGGGTTTCGCCGCCGGCCACGTGCTGGCCGGGCATCCACCAACGGCCAATTTCTCGCGGGTGGGCCGGGTCGGCAAGGTCCAGGATCATCACGACGTTGCCGACGTAACCATCCAGTTCGGGGGAAATATACGCGTAGCGCCCGTCGAAGGTGAATCGGTGCACGCCCATGCCGCCGCATTCCCAGCGGGCGATCTCGCGCGGGACGTGGGGATTTGCCACATCGAAGATGCGCAGACCGACGAAATCTCCGGCCGGAACGCCGGCGCCGCCGTGGCGTTCGCGGTTGGTGATCATGATTTCGTTGGCCACGCGTACCTTGTGGGAATGCAGTCCGGCCGGGATGTCGATCTCGGCGACGATGTGCGGGTGGCGCGGATCGGCGATATCGACCACCGAGGTGCCATGCGGCGCGGCCATGTGGCCGATGAACGCGAACCGCCCGTCCACCACCACCTGGCCGCCGCCGGGACAGTCGAGCCAGGCGATCTGCCGGATGCCGTCGCTTTTGGGCATGTCAGCCGCCCAGCTCCCGGCCCAGCGCCGCTTCATATACCCGCAGCACGGAGCTGGAATCGTCCACGCCCCAGCCTTTGGCGCGTGCCATGCGCATCAGGTTCATCACCTGCGGCGCGATCATGCCCGGCATGCCGTGTTCGTCCTGCATCTCCAGCGCCAGCCGCAGGTCCTTGTGCGCGAGGTCCAGCGCGAAGCCCGGTTTGAAGTCGCGCTTGAATGCTTTCGGGCCGAGACCGCGGAACGCATCGGAATTGCCGGAAGCGTTGCAGATCACGTCGTACAGCTTGTGCAGATCGATGCCGGCCGATGCCCCGAGCATCAGTGCCTCGGCCGCCGCGGCGGCGTTGCAGAATGCGAGCATGTTGTTGCACAACTTGGCGACCGACCCCATGCCGACCTCGCCGACATGGATCACTTCCTTGCTGAAGGATTTCAGTAGCGGAAGCTGGGCTTCGAACACGGCGGCGTCGCCGCCCACCATGATGACGATGGTGCCGTCAGTGGCGCGTGGCACGCCGCCGCTGACCGGCGCTTCCAGCATGGCAACGCCTTTGACGGCTGCGCCTTCATGCACACGCTTCGCGGTAGCCGGGGAGTTGGTGGAGAGGTCGATCAACACGGTGCCTGGCCGTGAACTGGCGGCTATGCCGTTGGGTCCCAGCGCCACCTCTTCCACATGTTTCGGCATCGGCAGTGACGTGAACACCACGTCGCAGGCGGTTGCGACCTGCGCGACGGATGTTCCGGCGCCCGCCCCGAGCGCGGTGCAGGCGGCGATGGCGTCCGGGTTGAGGTCGAAGACGGTGACCTGATGATTGGTGTTGCGGATGATGTTGCGGCACATGGGGCCGCCCATGTTGCCGACGCCGATGAAGCCGACTTTCATGCCCGTTTCCTTCTGCTGGCGTGCGGTGGACAGCATGGCAGAGCGGGGGGCGGAAGTCAGGGGGTGAGGCCGGCGGTCAACCGAGGCCGAGGAACACCGCCAGTGCGCGATTGATCGCGAGCATCGTTGCGTCGTCCGCGCGGCCAATCACTTTGCCGATCTGGTTGCGACCGACTGCCGTGAGCTTGTCGATCATGACCCACGATGAGCGCTCGAGCCCGGTCCCGGGATCGTGCAAAGCGACGCGAAGCAGCGGTGCGTCCAATGGCTATGACGTGATCAGGCAGACCACGATGGAATCGGTTCCGTCAAAGGCGTCGGCCTGTACGACGATTGCGGGGCGAGGCTTCCGGGTATATCGGCCGGCGCGGTCGGCCAATACAACGATGTCCCGGCATATCATCTATGCGGGATCAGCGTCGAGAATTCCATTCTGGTGATCCAGTCGAGCGCCTCGGCGCTTTCCTGACTTTGTCCCACCAGCTTCGATTGGCGGGAGGCCTCACGCTGGAACTCCGGCGCGCTGGTATCCGGCAGCCAAAGCTGAACCGGCCGCAGGCCGGCGGCACATAGCTTGGCGCGGCGACGCTGGACTCGTTCGGTGCGCCTGAGCGGCATGCTGATCTCCTGCCGCTACATGTAGCGTTCCGAGAGCGGGTGCAAGGCTCAGGAGGTGCCAAACGTGGCCGCCGGCGCTTCAGCGGTTCGTCACGCGCTCATAGCCCCAGAGCAGGGCGATCAGCAGGATGCAGCCAAGAACGAAGCCGACCGCGGCGCTCCAGAGGCCGGCGGCGTTGCCCCCGATGAACAGCCCAACGGCACCGCCGGCGACCAGCAGGAGCACCGGGATGAAGCAGCCGATGGCGAGCATGGGAGGTCCGTCACCGGTTCAGAATGGCTCGTCTCCACAGACCGTGATCCGGTGCATGATGCGCGTTTCGGCCGGGTAGTCGTTGATCGCAAAATGCTGTGTGCAACGATTGTCCCAGAACGCCAGCGAACCGGTCTGCCAGCGGAAGCGGCAGGTGAATTCGGGCCGCCGCGAATGCTGCATCAGGAAGTCGATCAGCGGCCGGCTTTCCTCGTCATTCATGTCTTCGAAATGTTGCACGTGGCCGCCGATATAAAGCGCCTTGCGCCCGGTTTCCGGATGGGTGCGGACCAGCGGGTGGACGGACGTGGTCTGCACGTCGCCTGGGTCCTTGACCTTCATGCCGATCTTGTCGGCGTAGAATTCCTTGCGCGACTTGCCGCCGTATTTCTTGAAACCATCGCCGTAGCAGACGCTGCGGAGCGACTCGCACAGGCGTTGCATCCCGGGGGACAGCGATTCGAACGCGAGGTACTGGTTGGTGAACATGGTATCGCCGCCGGCGGATGGCACCTGCTTTGCGTACAGGATGGTGCCCATCGCCGGCCTGGGGGCGAACATCTGGTCGGTGTGCCAAGATCCGCCGAAATTGCGCTTGTCGGTGGGGCGCTTGA
>DATIMO010000027.1:0-4105 GCA_035475215.1 Acetobacteraceae bacterium
CGATGACTTGTGCACCGAAGCCTCCCGCCCCGACCGCCTGGCTGTGACTCACCTCCCGCTCCCCGTCTGTATCGCCAGCTTACCCATTGCGCCACCGCGGCGCAGCAAGAGGATTGTTTACGCAACCTTCCGCGCCCGGCCGGGCCACTGAGCCGCCCTCCCGCGTCTGTTGTCACCACGCCGCCTGCACCAACCGCGCCGGTCCGGCCAGTCCACCATCCCCCGCTCCTGGTCACGCTGCAGGCGTGACCCTACTTCCGGACATGGCGGATTACCTGCGGAGAGGATGCCTTACGTCAGGATGCGGCGGGTCAGACATCAGCGCCGGATGGTTTTACTTGTCACTACCCATGCCCGATGTAGTCCATTCTTCCGCCATCCACCGTCAGTACCTGGGCAGTTACGAAACCGGCATCGGGGGCGGCGAAGAATGCTACCGCCGTGGCGATGTCCTCCGGCTGGCCGGGGCGGCCGACCATAGAGCGGTCACTGACCAGCTTCACGCGCGCTTCCCATTCCGCGTCGCTGCGATCGGCTCGGGCCATTTCCGTTATCACCCAGCCTGGGGCGATGCAGTTCACGGTGATCCCCGAACGGCCCAGTTCCATTGCAAACCGTCGCGTCAGGATCAGCACCTCGGCCTTGGTGGCGGCATAGAAGGTGGTGCTGGGCAGGGAGGTACCGATCGCCGCGTTGGAGGCGATGTTGACGATGCGGCCGTAGCCGCGTTCACGCATTCCGGGCGCGGCTGCGCGGATGGTGTGGATCACGCCGTCGGCGTTGACGCGGCGCATGCGCTCCAGCGCAGTCGGGTCGAAGCTTTCCAGCGTGGTGGGGATCGCGACACCTGCGTTGTTCACCAGGATCGTTATAGCGCCCAACCCGGCGGTCGTGCGAGCGATCAGGCGGTGAACGGCTTCGGCATCTGCCACGTCGGCCTGCACCGCGATGGCGCGTCCGCCCGATGCGCTGACCTCGGCCACGACGCGGTCGGCCTCTGTACTCCGCGCCGCGTAGTTCACGCAGACCGCGGCACCGTGTGCAGCGAGGCGGCGTGAAATCGCGCGGCCGATGCCGCGCGAACCGCCGGTCACGATGGCTGTCTGGCTGGTCCAGTCCATGTTTGCCCTCCCCAAGCCCGGTTACCCCTCCCCCAACCCCTCCCGCAACGGGAGGCGGCTTTTCGGTTGCCTTGCAGTCCGGCTCGCGCGACGCTATCGGCACAATCCGACGCGGGCAACCGAAGCGAGGTCAGCAGTGAACGATACCGTCACTCAGTTCAAATGGGTCGGAACCAGGCCGGTGCGTCCGGACGGGGTGCCGAAGGTGACCGGGCGTGCGCTGTATGGCGCGGATTTCGCCATGCCTGGCATGCTGACCGGCCGCATCCTGCGCTCGCCGCACGCGCATGCGCTGATCCGCTCGATCGATACCACCAAGGCGGCGGCGCTGCCGGGGGTAAAGGCAGTTGTGACGTCGGCGGATTTTCCCGAGCAGAAGTTCGAGTATATCGGCCCGGAGCGGGTCGCGGTGAATTTTTGGCACGTGACGCGCAACATAATGGCGCGCGAAAAGGTGCTGTACGAAGGCCATGCGGTCGCCGCGGTGGCGGCGACCAGCAACGCCATCGCCGAGCAGGCGCTGGCGCTGATCGATGTGGATTATGAAGTGCTGCAGCACGTGATTGATGTGGATGCGGCGATGCAGCCGGAAGCGCCGCTGCTGTTCCCGGACATGATCACGCGCGGCATCGACCCGCCCCCGGCCAAGCCGTCCAACATCTCCAAGCGGCTGGAATTCAAGATCGGTGACCTGGAGGCGGGCTTTGCCGCTGCCGATGTGATCATCGAGAAGGAGTTCAAGACCGCCGCGGTGCACCAGGCTTATATCGAACCGCACGCCTGCGTGGCGCGCATCGAGGCGGACGGTCAGGCCGAGATCTGGTGCTCCAGCCAGGGGCATTTCCAGATGCGCGCGCTGACCGCGAAGGTTCTGGGCATGCAGGTTGGCGACCTGCGCGTGTATCCGGCCGAGATCGGCGGCGGCTTCGGCGGCAAGACGGTAACATATCTGGAGCCAGTGGCGACGCTGCTGGCGAAGAAATCCGGCCGGCCGATCAAGTTGCAGATGAACCGGGAGGAAGTGTTCAAGGCCACGGGGCCGACTTCCGGCTCTTCGATGTGGGTGAAGATCGGCGTCACGAAGGACGGAAAGATCACGGCCGCGGATGGCGTGTTCAAGTTTCAAGCGGGAGCATTTCCGGGATCGCCGGTAATGAATGCGTGTTTGTGCGCGTTCGCGCCGTATGATATCGCGAATGCGCGCACGGTCGGATATGATGTCGTCAGCAACCGGCCGAAGTCCGCAGCGTATCGGGCGCCCGGGTCGCCCATTTCCGCATTCGCGGTGGAAAGCGTGCTGGACATGCTGGCGCTGAAGATCGGCATGGACCCGCTGCAGTTGCGGCTGAAGAACGCGGCGCGCATCGGCACGCCGACGATCTACGGGCCGAAGCATGCGCATAATGGCTATGTCGAGACCATCGAGGCGCTGCTGAAGCATCCTGCCTACAACACGCCGCTTGGCAAGAATCAGGGACGCGGTGTGGCGTCCGGCTACTGGTTCAACGGCGGCGGCGAGTCCAGCGCGACATTGCAGGTGAATGCGGATGGAACCGTGCTGGTGGCGACCGGCAGCCCGGATATCGGCGGGTCGCGCGCGTCCATGGCACTGATGGCGGCCGAGACGCTGGGTGTCGATTACCACCAGGTGCGGGCGATCGTCGCTGACACGGGGTCGATCGGCTACACGCACGTGACCGGCGGGTCGCGCGTGACGTTTGCTTCGGGCACCGCGGTGGTGAACGCGACGAAGACGGCCATCAAGAACCTGTGCAAGCGGGCGGCGATGATCTGGGACGTGGATCCCGAGGGCGTGGTCTGGGAAGACGGCTACGCCAGGCCGGCCGGCAGCAATGTGGGCGACTTCAAGCCGCTGTCGCTGAAGGAGATTGCCGCCAAGGCGGGCCAGACCGGTGGGCCGATCACAGCGGCGGCTTCGGTGAATGCGGGGGGTCAGGCGCCGGGATTCTCCACTCAGTTCTGCGATCTGGAAGTTGATCCTGAAACCGGCAAGGTGACGGTGCTGCGCTTCGTCGCCGCGCAGGATGTCGGGCGTGCGATCCACCCGAGTTACGTGGAGGGGCAAATCCAGGGCGGCGTAGTGCAGGGCATCGGCTGGGCGCTGCACGAGGAGTATATTTACGACGCGCGCGGCCGGCTGGAGAATGCCGGTTTCCTGGATTATCGCTGCCCCGTGGCATCCGACTTGCCGATGATCGAGGCGGTGCTGGTGGAGGTGCCGAACCCGGCGCATCCATACGGTGCGAAGGGCGTGGGCGAGGTGAACATCTGTCCGCCCATGGCGGCCATGGCCAATGCGATCGACCGCGCCATCGGCCGGCGATTGACCGCGCTGCCGATGTCTCCGCCGAAAATACTGGCGGCCCTTGACGGGGGGGCGGCGGATTGAGCGATGCCCCCGCGCGGGTGGTCTTCACCAGCGGGTTCAGCCGCCGCTACACCGGCGGCGTGACGGAATTCGCGATTGCGGCGAAGAACTTGCGCGGGGTGATCAAGGAAATGGACCGGCTGTTTCCGGGTCTGGGCGAACATCTGGAGGAAGAAACCACCGTCGCGATCGACGGGGAGCTGCACGAGACCGGGTATTTTCAGACGGTGCCGCCAGGGGCGGAGGTGTTTTTCATTCCGAAGATCGAGGGGGGATAGGCATCGCACATTACCCGGTCTCCTCCACGGCCCGGCGGTTGACAGGGCCGGTTATCTTGCGTTCGGTGACAGATCGCAGAGGTGACGATCGCATCAAGCTACGCTGGCACCGAGATCTTGTCGTTCTATATCCACCTGGGCTGGTGCAGGATGGACGCGCCCCGGTCAGAGAGAGTCTAATACCTGTACCCCCGAGAGCGCCTGGTTGTAACCTGACCAGGCGGGCCGGCCCGTCGGGAGCGACCAAAGTAATACCCGTGCTGAAAGCACCACGCTTGGACATGTGCCCCGGCGGGTTGGCCACGACGGATGCCCAG
>DATIMO010000028.1:0-12777 GCA_035475215.1 Acetobacteraceae bacterium
GACGGCTGGATGCCGAACGCCTACCCACCCGATCAAACCGCACTCGACATTTTCGAAAAGCTGCGCTCGCTCACCCGGGCAGGGGGCCGCGATCCCGCCTCGGTCGGGATTGAGGTCTGGACCTCCTGCGGCGCCGGCACCGCAGCCGACTGGCGGCGCGAAGCCACATTCTGGAAATCGGCCGGCACGTCACATTTGTGCCTGACCACAAGTTTCAACCGCCGCCACCACACCCGCATCGCCGGCGACGCTTTGGCCGATCACCTCGCGGCACTGCGGCGCTTCCGCGACGCCGTTGCAGACGTGCTGTAACCCCAATTTCCCCCTCCCCTTGCGGGAGGGGTTAGGGGAGGGGGTCTCCCCTTGCGGGAGGAGAGGGGCCGGCCCCCAAACACGCAAAGACCCCCGCACGCATCATGCGTTTGAGCGGGGGTCTGGATGCGAAGTTCCAACTTCGCGCTCGTGCCTTAGGGCCGAGCAATGTCTTGGACTTTGGGGTCAGTTGCCGATGCCAAGGACTTCGGCAACACCTTTCATTCCGGGTGGAGTCATGCTCGCTACGCACCCTCCTTCAATAGTTGACCCCGACAGTGTTCGGAAGTTTCGCGTCTTTGTCAAGCGTTCTCGGCCTCCTGCTGCACCGCACACGAATTGCTGACCCACCGCCTTCATCGTCGCGGCGACCCGCTTCCCCGCGCATCCAACCGTCGTTCCAACCGTCCCGACAGCAACGAAACCGGCCAGCACACCGCAAAATACAGCAGCGCCACCAGCGGATACACCAGCATCGGCCGAAACGTTACATTCACCATCAACTGCCCCGCCCGAGTCACTTCCACGAACCCGATGATCGATGCAACCGCCGTGCTCTTGATCAGTTGCACCAGAAATCCCACCGTCGGCGGGATCGCCAGCCGCACCGCCTGCGGCAACACCACGCGCAGCAAGGTCGCCGGCCGCCGCAAACCCAGTGCACGCGCGGCTTCCCATTGTTCCGGCGGCACCGCCTGGATGGCGCCACGCCAGATCTCGCCCAGAAATGCCCCTGCATACAATGTGAAAGCCAGTGTCACCGCCGGCCAGGCATCCATCTGCACGCCGGTCAGTACCGCCAGCCCAAAGAACGCCAGAAACAGTTGCATCAGCACCGGCGTACCCTGGAACAGCCCGATATACCCTCCGGCAACGATCCGCAGCACACGTAACCGCGACACGCGCGCCAGCGCAATTATCATCCCGCCGACCCCGCCGGCCGTCAGCGCCACCGCAGACAGGCCCAGCGTCCACAGCAATCCGTGCAGCACGAACTGCAGTTCGGGCCAGCCGAAGCCTCGGCTCATGCCGATCGCAAGCGCAGCAGCGGCGGAAACAGCCAACGATACGCCACGTCAAGGCCGGCGCGCGCCGCCAACGCCATCGCCAGATAAATCCCGGTTGCAACGAAATAGAATTCGAACCCGCGAAACGTCGTCGATTGCAGCGTGTTCGTGACCGCCGTCAGGTCGGTCGCGGAAATCGCCGAAACCACCGAGGAGCCCAGCATCATCAGCACGAACTGACTCGCCAGCGCCGGATAGGCAACGCGCAGCGCCGGCATCAGCACCACATGGCGGAACACCCGCCAGCGCCGAAGCCCGAGTGCATTGGCCGCCTCGATCTGGCCCACCGGAACCGCCTGCATGCCGCCGCGCAGAATCTCCGCTCCGTACGCGGCGAAATTCAGCGCCAACCCCAGCAAGGCGGCCTGATTGGCGCCAAGCCGCACGCCGATTGCCGGTAATGAAAAGTAGAGCACGAACAACTGAACCAGCAACGGCGTGTTGCGCATGAACTCGATATACGCAACCACCGGCCCCCGTACGGCGCGCGATCCATACCCCCGCGCATAAGTCAGCAGCACCGCCAGCAGCAGCCCCAGCACGAACGCGCCGACAGAAAGCCGTAACGTCAGCAGCGCGCCTGCCAGCAACTCCGGCAGGTGCTCCCACACCACACCGAACTGGAAGACATAGCCCATGCGCCGGGCGCGTCAGATCGTCGGCAAAGGCGGCAGCTTCACCCCGGTATATTTCTCATAGATCGCCGCCAGCACGCCGTTATGCGTGTTGACGAACACCCACGTGTCGATCCAATGCCGCAGCGATTCGTCGGCCTGGCGCACCGCCGCCCCGTAATACGCCGTGGTGACCGTGAACTTCACCTCGATCCCCGCGTCCGGATTGCGGTCCGCCACCGACTTCGCCGCGAACGCCGACATCCCCGCCGCGTCCACCTGACCCGACAGCAGCGCCTGAATCGTCGGCCCGATATCATCGAAAAACACCAACTCGGTGCCCTTCGGCGCCGCCTTCGGAACGGTCGCCTCCTCCAGCGTGGCCCGCGTCAATGCAATGCGCTTGCCGGCCATGTCCGCCGGACCGGCGATGGCAGTCTTCTTCGGCCCGCAGATCACGATCGAAAGCGCCCCATGCGGCGCGCAGAACGCCACCGTCTTGGCGCGGTCCGTGGTGATCGACAGCGACGACACCGCGATATCCGCCCGCCCGGCCAGCAGCGCCGGGATGCGCTGCGTCGCACTCACCTGCACGAATTCCAGCTCGGCACCGAGATCTTTCGCAAGCTGCCGCGCCGTTGCGATCTCACTGCCATCCGGCTGCCCATCGCTGCCGATAATCCCGAACGGCGGCGAATCCACCTCGGCCGTGATCCGCACCTTCTTGTCACGCTGAATCCGGTCCAGCGTGGACAACCCCGGCGTCTGCGCCGACGCCGGTCCCGTCGCGGCGGCAAACAAGAACCCGGCAGCACCGCCGCCGGCAAGCAGGTTTCGACGTTCCATGATGATTCCTCCCCGTGCCGCAGCATCATCCCAGTCCGCACGCCGCCGCAAGAGCACCCGACGTTTCCTCCCCACCACACTCGACCTATCATCCACCGACCAGCGACAGGAGACCGTCATGCTGTCCCGCAACGCCCTCGCGCAGTATGAACGCGACGGCTATCACTTCCCGCTCGACATCCTCACCGCGCAGCAGGCCGGCGAGTACCGCGCGCGGCTCGAAACGCACGAAGCCCAAACCGGCGGTCCCCTGAAAGGCAACATGCGACACAAATCGCATCTGCTGTTCACCTGGCTCAACGACCTCATCCGCCATCCCCAGATCCTGGATGCGGTCGAAGACGTGCTCGGCCCGAACCTGCTGTGCTGGAGCAGCAGTTTCTTCATCAAGGAACCCGACAACACCGGCTTCGTGTCATGGCACCAGGACGCCACATACTGGGGTCTCAGCGCGCCCGACGTCACCACGGTCTGGCTCGCCTTCACCCCGGCCAATCGCGTCAACGGCTGCATGGCCTTCGTCCCCGGCACCCAGCACACCCAGGTCGCGCACCGCGACACCTTCGCGCAACACAACCTGCTCACCCGCGGGCAGGAAATCGCCGTGCAGGTGGACGAAGCGAAGGCGGTCTATGTCGAACTGGCCCCAGGCCAGGCCTCGATGCACCACGTGATGCTGTTCCACGGCTCGGCCCCGAACAGGTCAGCCGATCGCCGCATCGGCTTCGCCATTCGTTACATCCCAACCCACCTGAAACAGATTGCCGGAGAAACCGACAGCGCGACACTGGTGCGCGGCGTCGATCTTTACAACCACTTCGACCCCGAACCCGCGCCGACCGCCGACCTCGCTCCGGAAGCGATGCAACTGCACGCCACAATCACCGGCCGCCAGGCCGCAACCCTTTACCGCGGCACGGACGTCGACCGGTTTCGGGACTGAACATCAATCTGTCATGCCGGGACCCCGGCGGCGACGGCGGCTATCACACCGGCAGTGTTGGCATCCGTATGGCAGCGTCCCGGCGGTCCCGCATTCCGTCTTCCATGGAACGCGGAAAGCGGGGCGGCGGGGCTGACACCTTGTCGAGCCGTTGCAGTGCCTCTGCCGGAAGCTGCCAGCCGCCAGCGCGCAACGTATCGCGTAACTGCGCCGTAGTGCGCGCGCCCACGATTGCGCTGGTGATGAATCGCTGATCCATCACCCAGCGCAATGCAACCTGTGCCGGCGATCGGCCCAATTCGCCGGCGATTTCCAGCAAGGTGGCGAGTATTTCATCACGGTTCGCAGCGAAGAAGCGGATCGGAAAGCCCCAGCCCTCGGCGGATCGCGCGCCGGCGCGACTGGTTTCACCCGGCTGGTATTTGCCGCTCAGGAACCCGCCCCCGAGCGGCGACCACACCACAACGCCAAGGCCCTTCAGTTCGCAAACTGGAACCAGCTCTTCCTCGATGTCGCGCACCACCAGGCTGTATTGCGGCTGGTAGCAGACGAAGCGGGCGAGCTGGCTGCTGTCGCTGATCCACAGCGCCTCCATCAGCCGCCAGGCTTCGTAGTTGCTGCATGCGGCATAGCGCATCTTGCCTGCGGTAATAAGATCATCGAACGCGCGCAGCATTTCGTCCAGCGGCGTCTGCACATCGACATGATGGATGTAGTAAAGGTCGATGTAATCGGTCTTCAGCCGCCGCAGGCTGTCGTCGATCGCACGCATGATGTGCAGACGTGACATGCCGGATTGGTTCGGACCACCGCCCATCGGGTTGAACACCTTGGTGGCGAGCACCACTTCGTGTCGCCGGTCACCGAGCAACTCACCCAGGATCGTTTCGGCCATGCCGTTATTGTAGCTGTTCGCGTTATCGATGAAATTTACCCCGGCATCGAAGGCAAGCGACAGCATGTTTCCGGCTTCCGTCCTGTCGGCGCCGTTGCCGAAGGTCATTGTCCCCAGGCAGATTTCCGAAACTTTCAGGCCGCAACGGCCCACGCGTCGATACTCCATGATGCTTCTCCCTTGGTATCCTGAATCAGAAGTTCGCTACGCCGGGTCCACCTCCGTCACGGAGATTGGCGCAGCCGCTGATCAGAAGCAGTATGGCGCGTCCGGCCCAAGCCGCGGTAGAACGTCGCGGATCCAGCTAAGGAGGCGATGATGCCGTTCGATGAAACCGGCAGACGCCCTGGGCGCCAGCCGTCCCGCAATGTGCTCGGCGGTTTGCTCGGCACGTGTTCGATCAGTCCGATGACCGGGTTCTTTCGCAATGGCTGTTGCGACTCCGGCCCCGAGGACCTTGGAAGCCACACGGTGTGCGCTGTCATGACCGCCGAATTCCTGGCGTTCAGCAAACAGGCCGGCAACGATCTGTCAACGCCCCGACCGGAATTCGGCTTTTCGGGGTTGCAGCCAGGGGATCGGTGGTGTCTGTGCGCGCCCCGCTGGCACGAGGCGCTGGAGGCGGGCGCCGCCCCACGCGTGGTCCTTCGGGCGACCGAACATGGCGCGCTTCGGTATTGCGCGCTGGAGGACCTCAAGCGCCACGCGGTCGATCTGGCCTGATCGTGTCTCGAACTGGATCACCAGCCCGTCGGCACCGAGACGGAGCGCCACGGCAGCAGGGCAACCTCGACCGGCGGTGCAGATCGTCCAGCAGCAGCGAACAAGGGGAGTACTTCCATGCAAGGAATGAATGCTGCCACAGACCCGAAGCTGCTGGCACGCTTGCCGGAGCGGCTGCACCATCATGCCTTTGTGGTGAAAGATCAGGAAGCCAACCGCCGGTTCTTTGAAGACACGCTGGGCATCCCGCTTGTCGCCACCTGGTTCGAGGTGACGCGGCATCCCCGGTTCGGGCGCCCGGTGGCGATGTGTCACACCTTCTACGGCATGGCGGATGGCGGCGCGCTTGCGTTCTTCCAGTTCGCCGATCCCGAGATCCACCAGCTCTGTGTTGCCGAACGTCCAGCCGTGGTCGGCAATTTCGACCACATCGCCTTCAAGGTGGAACAGGAAACCTATGACGAGATCATCGGTCGCCTGAAGCGTGCAGCCGAGCCGTTCCGCGAAACCGATCACGGCTACTGTAAGTCGGCGTACGCAACCTCACCCGATGGCCTGACCGTGGAGTTCACCGTCGATCCGCCGAACGCCGCGGAGACCGATGCGATCCGCCGCGCCGACGCGCATGCCGAACTGGCGCGTTGGATGGCAGGGGATCATCGCGTGAACAACGAACTCCGGCCACACGGCTAGTAGCAGGATTGCTTCGAGTTGAAGCGATCACGGTCTAGCTTCTTTGTTTGAGAAAGTGATTCACGCTTTCCGACGGTTCCGCCTCAAGCGGCTTGACCGACCAAACCAGAACTCGAATTGCCAACCCCATGGAAGCAACGCCCAGCAGCATTGCGTTCTTCGTGGTCCTCCGTGAACCTCCGGTGGTTTTCCGTGTGAACCACTTCCTGACTGTGAACCGAACAAGTGCCCCGGGCCGCGCAGCAATAGCGCGCAATCACGCTTCTAAATCAGGGCAGCAGCACCGTGCTTCCGGTCGTCTGCCGGGCTTCCAGCGCGCGGTGGGCCTCGGCTGCGTCCTTCAGCGGGAAGGTCTGGTTGACCTGCATCTTGACCGCGCCCTTCAGCACGACGTCGAACAGATCCTTTGCGGTCGCCAGCAGGTCCGATCGTTTGGCCGTATAAGTGGCCAGGCTCGGCCGCGTGAGATACAGGCTGCCCTTGGCCGCCAACACGCTGATATCGACCGGTGCCACCGGACCAGACGCGTTGCCGTAGCTCACCATCAGGCCAAGCGGGGCCAGCGAGTCAAGGCTGGCGGTGAACGTTTCCTTCCCGACACTGTCATACACCACGGGCACCCCGGCGCCGCCGGTGATCCGCTTCACCTCGGCAACCAGCTTGTCGTAACCGACGACCGCATGGGCGGCGCCGTTTGCGCGGGCCAGTTCGGCCTTCGGTTCACTGGAGACAACGCCGATCACCGTTGCGCCCAGATGCTTGGCCCATTGGCACAGGATCAGGCCCACACCACCGGCAGCGGCGTGCACCACGATAGTATCGCCGGCCTTGACCTGATGGGTGCGGCGAATCAGGTATTGCGCCGTCATCCCCTGGAGCATCATTGCCGCAGCGGTCCGGGCGTCGATCCCGCCAGGCAGCTTCACCAGCCGGTCGGCGGCGATCACGCGCGCGGTGGCGTAGGCCCCGATCGCTCCGGCATAGGCGACGCGGTCGCCCACCGCGACATCGGTCACGCCCGCGCCGACGGCCTTGACCGTGCCGGCACCCTCCATTCCGATCGTCATCGGCATGGAGGGGGCCTTGTACAGCCCGGTGCGGAAATAGACGTCGATATAGTTCAGCCCGACGGCCTCCTGCTGCACCAGAGCCTCACCCGGCCCGGGCTCCGGGGCGGGCACATCCTCCCACTTCATCACTTCCGGGCCGCCATAGGCATGGATGCGAATGGCCTTGGTCATGCGGGTCTCCTGGACTGGATGAACGTCTTGCGGTTACGGCAGCGCCGGCACGCCGGTTTCCAAGGCCAGCAGGGCTTTCTTGGTGACAAGCCCGTCGCCGCCCGAATAGCCGCCGATGCCGCTGCTGGCTACCACGCGATGGCATGGAATGACGATCGGGATCGGGTTGGCCGCATTGGCCTGGCCCACGGCGCGCGCGGCACTGCCGAGTTCGGCCGCCAGTGCGCCGTAGCTGCGGGTCTGACCGTAGGGAATACGCTGCAGGGCCGCCCAGACGCGGCGTTGGAATGGGGTGCCGGGCGGCGCCAGCGGCAGGTCGAATGTGGTCAGTTGACCGTCGAAATAGGCGAACAGTTGGTCGCGGGTCCGCGCCAGAAGGCGGGTTTGCTGCTGCGTGCTGCCCCAGCCCCAGTCAACCGCGACGATTGCGCCGTCTGCTTCAGAGACGCTGATATCGCCGAACGGACTGTGCAGCGAAAGCTGAGGCACCTCGGTCGTCTCCGTGAGCCGGCCCGCCGATGGCAGACCGGCAGCCCCCTGCTGTCAAGTGCGGGGGGTCCGGCGGTTCACACAGAGAGAGGTGGTTCAGGTGGAATACGGTGCGTCGGCGCGGGCGGTTTGCCGCGCCAGTTCCTGTTCCATCAGCTCCAGCGCATGGAACAGGCGGCCGGCGGCAAGCTGCATGAAGTAGAAGCCGAAATCGGGGTTCTGGAAGAACAGCTCGCGCACCTCGTCGTAGCGGATCGCCAGCACCTCGCCTTCTTCGACGCATTCCAAGGTCTGCGTGCGCTGACCTTCGGGTGCCAGCAAACCAAGCTCGCCCACAAATTCCCCCGGCATGCGGTGGACGGCGATCTCGGGCAGTCGGAAATGCCCCGAAACGATGTAGTACATGGCATCCGCGACGTCACCTTTGTGGAAGATGATCTCACCGCGGCGGCAACGCCGGTGCGTCATATAGGGCTTCAGCCAGTCCATCGTCTTGCTGCCGAGCGCGGCGCCACGGACGCGGCGGACCAGCTTCATCATCTGCACCATCCGCAGCACGTTCAGCGGCAGCAGCATCGCGTGCAGGAACAGCGTCGGATACTGCGCGTCATAATACGCGTACAGCATGAAACATAAATTGCTGGCGGCGCTCAATGCGCGAAGCGGAATCATGGTCCGCACTACGAACGAGGCGATGACCAGAAGGGCGCCGACATATCCGGGCAGGTCCCGCCAGGACCAGAAGATCAAATGGTGATAGATCAAATCCCAACGCATCCGAATCCCCCGACGGCGCCAGCCTTGCGCGAAACAGTACAGCGCGCCGTTGCATTCTGGAACTTGGCGGCCTTATGCTGCCACTGCAATCAATTCCCGGCCGCGCCGAATGATCGCGACCACATCCTGAGGTAGCATGGCCATGCGTGACCCGCGCTTTGCGATCCGGATCATCGTCGCCGGCCTGGCGCTGGCATGGGCGGTGCTGCCGGCCACAAGCCCGGCCGAGAGCCTGCGGGATCTGCTGCCGTTCGGCCGCACGCATCGCATCGCGCGCCTGCTTCCAACCGTGGTGAACATCACCACCCACAAGATGTTCCAGGATCCGCCTGGACCATCCGCCGACCCCGAGCCGCGCCGAATCGAAACCGCGGGTTCCGGCTTCATCGTCGATCCGTCAGGTCTTATCGTAACCAACCGGCACGTGATCGACGGCGCCCAGGACATCACCGTCACGCTGCAGGACGGCACCGCATTGCCGGCAAAGGTGATCGGCAATGGCGGCACGATCGATATTGCCCTGCTGGAGGTGTCGACCAGCAAGCTGCTGCCGAAGGTCTACTGGGGCGACAGTGACCGGGTGCACGTGGGCGACCAGGTGCTGGCCGTCGGAAACCCGCTGGGAATCGGCGAATCCGTCACCGGCGGCATTGTCAGCGCCACCAACCGCGACATCATGGCATCGCCGTTCGACGACTACATCCAGACCGATGCCTCGATCAATCACGGCAATTCCGGCGGCCCGCTGTTCAACATGAAAGGCGAGGTGATCGGGGTCAACACGTCGCTTTACGCGCCGACCGAGAACAGCGGGTCGGTCGGCCTCGGGTTCGCCATTCCCGGCAATGACGTGCAGCATGTGGTGGATCAATTGCGCCGGTTCGGCCGACTGCATCGGGGCTGGATGGGCGTGCGCATGCAGGATGTCACGCCGAACATCGCCGACGCGCTGGGCTTGCGGGTACCCGCCGGGGCCATCATCGTCGGTGTGCAGGACGGTGGGCCGGCATCCGGCACGCTCGAGGTCGGAGACGTGATCCTGAAATTCAGCAAGCAGACCCCCAAGGACGCACGGGCGCTGGCCCGCGTGGTTGCGATGACCGCAGCCGGAGACACCGATCCCGTCGTGATCTGGCGCGATGGCAAGGAGCAGACGGTTGCGCTCAAGATCGCCGAATGGCCGGAAGAACCCGATCCGAACGAGACCAAGCCGGCGAAACCTCCCGCGACGGTGCACGCGGACGCGCCCGATCTCGGATTGCACGTTGCGCCGCTGACTGATGAAGCGCGCGAAAAATACAAGCTCGCATCAGCCCAGACCGGAATCGTGATCACCGGCACCGCGCCGGGCAGTACCGCCGCCGAGCGTGGACTGACGGCCGGGGATGTGATCCTGCGCGTGCAACAGGCGCCAGTCGCGTCGCAGGCGGAACTGCATCAGCAGTTGGATGACGTGCGCGAGCAGAACCGGCATCACGTGCTGGTTCTGGTGCAAGGGCGCAGCGGATTGCGCTGGGTGCCGCTGGAGATCAGCCCGGTCCAGTAGCGCCGATAAATTCCAGCGCGCCGTTCCCCCGCCCCTTGCGCGAGAGGGCAGGGGGAGGGGTATAGCCCAGCACGAACTCAACCAGGAGACGGACCCGATGCGGATGCTTTCGAATCTGCTCAGGAAGTTCATTCGCAACGGCACCCTGCGCGTGATCGCGGCAGATGGCAGCGCGCACGTGTTCGGCGGCGAGCAACCGGGTCCAGCCGTCACGGTGCGCCTGCACGACCCGCGTCTGTACACCCGTCTCGCGCTCAACCCCGAGTTTCATGCCGGCGAAGCCTACATGAATGGCACGCTGACATTCGAGGACGGGTCTGGGATCGGCGATTTCATGTACCTGTTCTCGCTCAATCGTGGAGGGCTCGCAGGGCATGCGTCGCAAAAAGTGCTGCGGCGGGTCTGGCGCGGCGCACGCCGCTGGCATCAGGCCAATGCGGCGGGCAAGGCCGCGGCGAACGCGCGACATCACTACGACATTTCCACCGACATCTACCGGCTGTTTCTCGATGAGGGGCTGAACTATTCCTGCGCGTTCTTCGAAGACCCCGAGCATGACACGCTGGAACAGGCGCAGACTGCGAAGCTGCGCCGGGCGACGGCGAAACTGCGGCTGCGCCCTGGCATGACGGTCGCCGAGATCGGATCCGGCTGGGGCTCGTTCGCGATCCATATCGCAGCGACGACCGGTGCGCGCGTGCTGGCGATCAACGTATCGCCGGAGCAGATCCGCGTGGCTCGGGAGCGGGCGGTTGCCGCGGGCGTGGGCGAGCTGGTCGAGTTCCGCGAGATGGATTACCGCGCGCTGACCGGACGCTTCGACCGGGTGGTTTCGGTCGGCATGATGGAACATGTCGGCATCGGGCATTTCGACGCGTATTTCGGCAAGATTCGCAGCCTGCTGAAAGATGACGGCTACGCCTTCGTGCACTGCATCGGACGCATGCTGCCACCGGGAACGACAGGGCCCTTCATCCGGAAGTACATCTTTCCAGGGGCGTATGTGCCGTCACTATCGGAAGTGTTCGCCGCGACCGAGCGCACGGCGCTGTGGGTCGCCGACATGGAGGTGCTGCGGCTGCATTACTACCACACCTTGCGGCATTGGCGGGCGCGATTCGCAGCCAATCGCACGCAGGTCGCCGCGCTGGCCGATGAGCGGTTCTGTCGCATGTGGGAATACTACCTCGCGGCGGTGCAGGTGGGGTTTCTGAACGGATCGAACATGGTGTTCCAGCTTCTGCTGAGCACGCGAAACGATGCCGTGCCGATCGTGCGGGATTTTATGCTGGAGACGGTAGCACGAGTTGGGGTGACGGTATGACAGTGGGGCACGGAGAGCGCGAAGATGCGTCATAGCCAAGCCAGCAACGCCCAGCCTGCCCCCGCCAGGACCACCCACACAACCCACTTCCGATTGCTCGGCTGAGGCGGGACAGCAGGTTGCCTGGAACGTGAGCTCCGCCCGAAAGAGCGTTGGGTCACGTAGCTAATACCACTCCCCGGGATGCCAACCGTGGTGCGCACTCCCCGCTTCCCTAAATTCGTAGTTGCCCCTCTCCCGCCGACGCTGAGCGATGTTCCTGTCTTGCTAACGTTTACCTTTACTCCAGGAAACAGCTATTCCGGCGTGCAGCAACGATTAGATTCTCCGGGAGCCGGCCGGAGCCGTTCCAAGGCCGTTGCTTGCGATGTTGGCAAACATTCCGACCCGGGAGCAGGCGTCGGCACGCACATCTACCGATCAGCAGCCGGATGTCATTATCGGAAGTGTTCGCCGCGACCGAGCGCGCGGCGCTGTGGGTCGCCGACATGGAGGTGCTGCGGCTGCATTACTACCATACCTTGCGACACTGGCGGGCACGGTTCGCTGCCAATCGCGCGGAGGTGGCGGCATTGGCGGATGAGCGATTCTGCCGCATGTGGGAATACTACCTCGCGGCGGTGCAGGTGGGGTTTCTCAACGGGTCCAACATGGAAACCCTTGGCGCCGCAGCGCCGTCAACTTGCCGGCAATGCCATCGATCGGCACGCGGGCGAGGGCAGGGGACTCCGCCTCACGCAGTTCCCACCATTTCGTAAGCGTGCCCTGCGGGTCGGTATCAATCAGCGCCGTCCGCCCAGGGGTTGCCGACGGGCGGGTTGCGGACGGGCAGGTTGCCGAAATCACCGCCAAGTGAGCCGCGACGGTTGACTTGCCGGCCCCGCCCTTCTGTGACGCCAGCACGATCACGCGCATGTCCGCGTCTCCTGTTGTTGAAGTGATCCGCCACATCCTGGGCGATCTTGATCGCCACTCCGCCGCCGACCACCAGTTTCCAATGCAGCAAACTCCACCCGACGATCAGGTAAAGCTGTAGAAGATCCCTCACTTGGTCCGGCATCGCCCGCTCCGTTTCCAGTTGCGGCGCAGCTTGTCCCTGCGTGCTTTGACGCAAGGTTAATACCAGCCCGCCACCGCGCCCAGCAGCAAGGTTGCCACCGTGCCGCCGATCACGCCGCCGCATTCGATCGAGACTTGCAGCGCGCGTCTCAGCCAGATCGCCCGGCGCACCGAGGGGCGGAGCCAGCGCCGCGGCCGTGCGGCGCCGCGGCGGGAAATTCCAGCTTCTGCTGAGCACGCGAAACGAT
>DATIMO010000029.1:0-5264 GCA_035475215.1 Acetobacteraceae bacterium
TTGCCGGCCGCAGCAGTGGCAGCAGGATCAGCCGCATCGCGCCAAGCCAACCGGCACCGCCGATACGCGCCGCTTCCTCCAGCGAAACGTCGAGCTGCCGCAGTGCCGCATTGGCGTTGCGTGCCGATAACGGCACCGAGCGGGCGACATAAGCCGCCAGCAGGATCCAGATCGTTCCGTACAGAACCACCGGCGGGCGAATAAACGCTTGCAGCAGCGCCACGGCCAGCACCGTGCCAGGCAGCCCCAGCGGCAGAATGGCGAGATAGTCCAGCAGTCGCCGGCCTCGCAGCCGGGTGCGCTGGTCGAGATAAGCGACCGCCAGACCGGTGAATGCAGCGAGCGTCGCCGCGGCGGTGGCGAGGCGCAGGCTGTTCGCGATGCCGCGCACGGCGATCTCGTTGTCCAGCACGGCGGTGCGAAAATGGTCGAGCGTCAGGTTGCTCGGCCATGGTGCATCGGTCCACACGCGGCTGACCGAGGCGACCGCCAGCACGCCGACCGGTGCGGCGGACGCCATCACCACCACGCCGGCAAGCAACAGCCCGAGCGGCCAGCGCCACGCACCAAGTGGCCACCGCGTCGCACGCACCCCTTTGCCGGCAACGGTCACGAAGCTGCGCCGCGCCAGTGCGCGGCGTTGCAGCGCCAAGCCGGCAAGTGTCAGCACCACCAAAACCAGCGATAGCGCAGAGGCTTCGGCGATGCGCGGTGGATAGCTGGTCATGCCGGCATAGATGCGTGTGGGCAGATAGACGACCTGCGCCGGCAGCCCGAGAATCGCCTGTGGCCCGAACAGCGCCAGGCTGTCCACCGCTGCCAGCAAAGCCCCACCGGTAATCGCCGGCGCAACCAGCGGCAGAGTGATGCGTACCAGCACGCTGCCTCGCGCTGCACCCAGCATGCGGGCGGATTCCTCCAGCGTGCCGTCGATGACTCGCAGGGCCTCGCTGGTCAGGAAATACGGATAGGCGAAGACGTGCATGATGATGACGAATGCCACGCCCGGCGCCGACATCACGTTGAACATGCTGGTGCCGGTCAGCCAGACGGTCAGCCGGTTGATATAGCCGGCATTTGGCCCGAGCAGGATTATGTAAGCGATGGCGGTCAGGTAGGGCGGCAGGATGTAGGCCAACGCCGCCAGCGCATGCACGATGCGACGCAGCGCCATATCGGTACGGGCGACCGCGAAGGCCAGCGGCACGCCAATCGCTACGCTGCCCAGCCCGGCACTCGCAGCCAGAATGATGGTGTTCGTCAGTGGAACCAGATTGGCGGGACGCGTGAAACTGCGCATCAATCCGTCGAAGCCGAAATGGTGCGGCAGGCCGAGCGCACCGAGCGCCAGCCAGCACAGCGGATAGCCGACGAAGACCAGCAGCACAGCGATGCCGAACCCGAGCACAATCCGCTGCGCCACGCCACCGCCACGTACCGGCGAGGCGGTTTGGGCCGCACTCACCCCCCCCATTCGCCGCCGAAGATCTTGGTCATCCGGTCGATGATATCGGCACGCTCGGTGAACAGTTTCACATTGTCCGGGATGATCAGCTTCAGGGAAGCGAGCGGTGGGTTGCCGATCGGCGGCGCCAGGTCGGCGCGGCTGGAGTATTTGCCGCCATCCACCAGGATCTTTTGTGCCGGCTCGCCCATCCACCAGTCGTAGAACAGCTTGGCGGCATCGGGATGCGGCGCGTCTTTCAGCACCGCGACGGCGCCGAGTTCGGTCGGGACACCTTCGGCCGGAAACATGTAATCGGTTGGTTTACCCTGCCTCTTGGATCGCCAGGCAATATTGTCGTTTTGTAGGAAACCGGACGTGCGCTCGCCGGATTCGAGGATGGTGGTCATGACCTGGGGCGAGACAAGGCGCAGCGGATGGCTGGCGGCGTAGGCCTGCAGCAGGTCCCAGCCGAATGCCGTCGCCAACGTATACAGCCGCGGGGCACCATCTCCGTTGGGGCTGCTGAAGAACGCCAGCTTGCCGTTGAACCGGGCGTCAGCCAGGTCCTTCCATCCACGTGGCGGCGTACTGCCGACGCGCTGCGTGTTCCACTGGATCACCGCCTGGGTCAACCGGTCCGCGACCCACGTGCCGTCCGGATCACGCAGATTCGCGGCCACCGCTCGCGTCTGCGGCGAGTCGTAAGGCAGCAGCAGCTTGCGCTGCTTCATGGCAAGGAACGCGCCGACATCCGATGCGTCGGCGACATCGGCACGGACCTGACCGGCGTCGGCCTCGGCGAGAATGCGCGACGTCACGTCCGCGGAGCCGCCGCGGTAATAAGTGACCTTGATGCCGTATTGCTGCTGGAACGGCTGGATGATGGCATCCACGATCTTGGTGTCCAGGCTGGTGTACAGCGAGACGGCGGCTTCGGCCTTTGCCCGTGCCAGATTTGCACCGGTTGCCGCCATTGCCGCCAGGGCGCCGATCAAGCTGCGCCGTGTGGGTGCCCCGAGCCGCATTGCCGTTTTCCTCCTGTTATAACCCTCCTGCGCAGGAGCATGACACTGCATCCGCGCCGCAGGGGCAAGCCGCTTCACCTCTTTCTGCAATCGGTAGCGCGCTTGTCGCCGGGCTTCGTCCGGATCAGGTACAACGCGTGTCCGGCGAATACCGCGTGCTCGGCCATTACGAATCAGAAGCAGGTCCGTTGCGTTTCTATTTGACTTACGATACAAGCAGCCTGAAGGTCGCCACGGGAATTAACGACGCGGCCGAATCGGAGGGCAAGATGCAGCCCCTGGGCTGTCTGCTGGACATGGTTCCGGGATTCGACTCGCTTGACCGGACGCTTGTCGAACTGGTTGCATCGGTCAGTCGAATCGTCGATGTGCCGGCGGACGCCATCCTGTGTCGACAGGGAGCAGCCCCGGATGCACTGCACTGGCTGCTGGACGGCCAGGTGGCACTCAGCCAGGCAGGGCCGTCGCAGGAATCGGCGATCATCGACATCCTTCAGCCGATCAGCGGCATTACCCTGGCCAGTGCGGTTCTGGGCCAGAGATACCCGATGACCGCGGAAGTGCTCACCCGCTCTCGGGTCATGGAAATCCAGGCTGCGCCGCTGCGTGCGCTGACCGCCACGCATCCGGCTCTCGCGACAACGTTCATGCGCGCGGTGTCGCTGGATATTGCCTCGGCCACCCGGCAGATCGTGGATTTGAAGCTGCGCAAAACGGCACAGCGACTTGGCGGCTACCTGTTGTCACTGGCGCGGGCCCAGCATTCCGCTGCGGTCCGCCTGCCGATCTCGAAAGGGGTTCTGGCCGGGAAACTGGGCTGTCGTCAGGAAAATCTTTCACGCGCTTTCGGCACGTTGCGTGATTTCGGTGTCGAAACACACGGTTCGCGGGTCATCATATACAACATTCCGCAATTGCGGGAGTTTTCCGCCTGCGATGATCCAGATCCAGCGCAGCAGATATCCGCAGCCGACGCATTTCGCCGCGCGTTCGACTTGTGAAATCGTTCAGGGCCGATTCGCCACCACCTCTGTCAGGTCCACCGGCACCGCTCGGCGCCGCCGCAGCCGTCGCCCGATGCTCGTGAACAGTCCTGCTACGCCTCGCGGCATCAGGAACATGAAGCCGATCAGGATCAGCCCATAGATCGCCCCCGGCGCGGCCTTGGAAATGTCGTTGGCAATGTTCGGCACGAATTCAATGAACGCGCCGCCGAACAGGGCGCCGATGATCGAAGCCGCGCCACCCACCACGAGGCCCACGAAAATCGTGATCGACAGCGTGAAATTGAAGCTGTCGGGCGCCACGAACTGCACCGCGATCGTGCTCAATGCCCCGGCAATGCCAGTGAACATCGCACTGACCGCGAAGGTGCGCGTCTTCACCGTGGTCAGATTGATGCCCATCGCCTCGGCGGCCGTCGGATGGTCGCGCACCGCCATCATCGCCCGCCCGATCCGCCCGCGAGTCAGATTCCAGCCCAACAAAAACACCACGGACCCGACCGCCAGCGTGAACAGATAAATCCACTGGTCCGCCGATATCGGCAGCCCGAACGGCGCATCCGGCTTGTCGGTGGTCAGGCCCTGCACGCCGCCGGTCAGCCCCTCCAACGCATTCACCTTCAGGATCTGCGGTACCGCCACCGCCAGCGCGAACGTGGTCAGCGCAAGGTACAGCCCGCCGAGGCGCAACGCAGGAAATCCGATTAGAAAGCCAAGCAGCGCCGACGTGGCCGCGGCGGCCGGGATCGTCGCCCAGTACGGCCAGTCGTAATTGGCCATCAGCACTGCCGAAGTGTAGGCGCCGACCGCGTAGAACGCCCCGTGTCCCAGCGAGATCTGCCCGTTGACCCCGGTCAGCACGGTCAGTCCCAGCACCGCACAGCCATACGTCACCAGCATGGTGAGCTGGAACAGCCGATACGGCTGCGCCACGAAGGCGAGCCCGACCATGACCGCCAGAAAGATCGCGATGCCCAGCACCTGGCGCGGCTTCACCCCGCCATCATCCGGAACGCTCAGCAGCCTGCCATCATCGCGCATCGCCTAGACCCGGCTCTGAACCATGCGGCCAAACAGTCCAGCAGGCTTCACCAGCAGCACGGCGACGATGATAAGCAGCGCCACGGTCAGCTTCAGCTCGGTTCCCACCACATAGGCACCGAACAGGTTCTCCAGCACGCCCACGGCGAATCCGCCGACCACCGCGCCCAGCGCATTATCAATCCCACCCAGCAGCGCCCCGGCAAACGCATAGAGCAGAATTCCCAGCATCATGTTGGGGTCCAGGAACACAATGGGCGCCACCATGATCCCGGCGATGCCGCCGATCGCCGCTGCCAGGCCCCAACCCAGCCCGAGCATCCGGTTGACCCGCACGCCGCATAACCGCGACGATGTGGGGTTGAACGCCGCCGCCCGCATCGCCAGCCCGAGAGTGGTGTGGCGGAAGAACAGATAGACCGCCAGCAGCACCATCAGGGTGACGCCGGTTTCTCCCAACTCATGTGGGGACACAAAACCCCCGAACATCGCGTTGGACCCGCCGAACGGGGACGGAAACGGCTTGATGATGTAATCGAATATCCAGCCGTCCATCGCGTTGATCAGCAGCAGCAACCCGATGAACACGCCGACCGCGGATAATGGCGGCGCATCCAGCATGGGGCGCATCAGGATGCGTTCGGTCAGCACGCCCATGGCAAACGAAACCACCACCGCGAGCGCGAAGGCGCCCCAGTACGGCACGCCGGCATGGATCAGCGTGAGGCAGATATAGGTGGACAGCGT
>DATIMO010000030.1:0-1687 GCA_035475215.1 Acetobacteraceae bacterium
TCCATATCGAAGACTTGGCGCTTCTACCGGAGTTGATCATGGTCACCTATGAGGGACCCGATGCCATCCGGACCGAGATCGTTTCTCTCGGGCATCTGCCATCCGATTGGCGACGCCAGGAAAGTTGGACGCAGCGCAGAGGCGACGACTGGTACAGGGCAAGCTCGGCCCCATTGCTTCAGGTGCCGTCCACGATAGTTCCGCTCGCCGATTCTCCGGATGCGAATGTCGTGATCAATCACACCCATCCGTCGGCAAATGAGATCAGGCTTCGGACACTTGAGCCGTTTGTGCTCGATCCGCGCCTGTTTCGAGCGGACCGATAATGCCCTGCGCGCGCCCGGTATAAAGATGTGGCCAGCGCCGCTGCACTACCGGGCTGTCCGTCCCGTATGCCAGGCACGTGTTCAGCAGACCACGGTCCAGCGAATCCGAATTGGCTTCCTGCTTCGCCTTAACGGAATAAAGAGTCTGAATCGCCGTGGTTGCGACCTGCTGCAACAATTCCCGCAGATGCGTGCATCCGGCCGGACCGCCGACACGCGCCGCCGCCTCTTTCAGGAAGCCGCCGCGGATCGTCAGTCCCGCGAGTCGCGCAAAGTTCGGCGCCGCCTGCGGGCACACCGCATACGGGCCGTGATCGGTTGCCGCTTCGCATTGCACGATGCGCATTTGCTCATCAACCGTCATACGCATCCACATCCCGTGCAGCGGTTCCCCGGCGGCGATCATTCCGCGGTCCTGGCTCGGGACGGCCTGAGTTTTGGTATCAGTCAGCCGCGCTTCGATGTCATACAATCCGTCGGTCCTGCGATACCCGTGCAGCGTGATCGCGCGCGTGTGCAGCAATTCGCGTTCGGCGGGCGGGCTTAGCGGCATCGGCGGCTCCTGTTGCGGTGCAGCATGCGATATTGCAATCCAGCGGACCAACGCAACCCCCGCATCGCAGAGGTGCCCCAACATGCCGGTCTCCACGTCCCTCGATCCGCGCGGCGTCGCCACCATCACGATCGACAACGCTGCGAAACTCAACACGCTGAACGGTCGCGTGATGCACGACCTGATCACCGAGGGGGAGGCCTTGATGCAGCAACCCGATCTCCGAGCCGTCGTGCTGCGCGGGGCTGGCGGTCGCGCCTTCATCGCCGGCGCAGATATCACTGAAATGGCAAAGCTGGATGCCGACTCGGCCCGCGGCTTCATCACACTGGTGCACCAAAGTTGCGACATGTTCCGCCGCATGCCCGTGCCGGTGATCGCCCGCATCCAGGGCTATGTGCTTGGCGCCGGACTGGAAGTTGCCGCTTCCTGCGACATGCGTGTCGCGTCCGCCGACGCCCGGTTCGGGATGCCGGAGGTGCGGGTCGGTATCCCGTCCGTGGTTGAGGCTGCACTGCTGCCGCGTCTGATCGGCTGGGGGCGCACCCGTCGCCTGCTGCTGACCGGCGAAACCATTGACGCCGCTCGGGCCCTCGCGTGGGGACTCGTCGAAGAGGTGACGACGGTGGACGCGCTGGACGGCGCAATCGATCACCTGCTGTCCGCGATTCTCGGCGCCGGACCGCGCGCCGTGCGCATGCAGAAAGCGTTGATCGGTGCTTGGGAAGATCTGCCGCTTGCTGCTGCGATCTCACAGGGTATCGACAGTTTCGTGGCTTGCTGGGAAACCGAAGAGCCGGCGTGGATG
>DATIMO010000031.1:0-9668 GCA_035475215.1 Acetobacteraceae bacterium
ATACCGGCCGCCGGGACCAAAGACAATGCATCATGGATTGATCCGGGTTGACCAGATCATGCGCGGATGGCACCTGGCAAATCGTTCCGCGAATGTGCGACTCCGGTAGGGTCCGTGCCCGGGGGCAGGCTCTCTCCCGCACAGCGGGGGAGGTGAAGGAAGGCGTGTCCCGTCTTGTTGTGGTTTCCAATCGTGTCGCACCGATCACGGAAGGGGAACCTGCGGCCGGGGGCCTGGCGGTTGGCGTGCTCGATGCGCTGAAGGCGCAAGGCGGATTGTGGTTCGGGTGGAGCGGGGACGTTGCCGCCGAGTCAGGCCCTGGGGAACAGCGTAACGTCGGCCCGATTAGCATCGTCACTGTCGATCTATCGCGCCGTGACTACGACGAGTTCTATCGCGGGTTCGCGAACGGCACATTATGGCCGGTGCTGCACTATCAGATCGGGCTGGCCCGGTTCGACTGGGCGGAATTTGCCGGATATCGCCGCGTTAATGAGCTGTTCGCGCGTTCACTTGCTGGTCGTTTGCAACCGGACGACCTGGTGTGGGTGCACGACTATCACCTGCTCTGCTTCGCCGAGGCGTTGCGCGCCGCCGGAGCCGCCAACCGGACGGGTCTGTTCCTGCACACGCCGTTTCCCGAACCCGGCGTGCTGATGACCATTCCGGCGCACTGCGAACTGATCCGCGCGATGTGCGCCTTCGACCTGCTTGGCTTCCAGACCGAGACGGATCGCACCGCCTTCACGGATTACGTGGTCCGGCACGCTGGCGGATTGGCATTGTCAGACGGACGACTGTCCGTGCTCGAGCGTGTGATCAGGACCGGTGTCTATCCGATCGGCGTGCACATCGACGAAGCCCGCGCCGAGGCGGAGAACCCGGCAAATCGCCGGCAGGCGATGCGGCTGCGCGCAAATCTGCAAGGCCGCATGCTGATCCTGAGTGTCGATCGTTTGGATTATTCCAAAGGACTGCGCCAGCGCTTCCTAGCCTTCGAACGATTCCTGCAGGACGCACCAGAGGCGCATGGAGAGGTGATCTTCATGCAGATCGCGCCGCCGTCGCGATCGGACATTCAGACCTATCGCGAAATCCGCCGTGACCTGGAAGCTGAAGCCGGACGCATCAATGGCCGATTTGCAGACCTGGACTGGATGCCGCTGCGCTATCTGAACCGCAGCTTCCCGCGCGGTGTGCTGATGCCGTTGTACGCCGAGGCGCGGGTCGGGTTGGTCACGCCGCTGCGCGACGGAATGAATCTGGTCGCGAAGGAATATGTCGCGGCACAGGACCCGGATGATCCCGGCGTTCTGGTGCTGTCGCAGTTTGCCGGTGCGGCGAGCGAGCTGGAGGCGGCGCTGATCGTCAATCCGTATGACGAGGCCGGCATTGCCGCGGCATTGCAACAGGGCCTGTCCATGGGGATCGAGGAACGCCGCGGCCGTCACGCGGCCATGCTGGACGTGATGCGGCGCAACAGCCTCGAGGACTGGCGCGACCGGTTCACCGCCGATCTCCGGGCTACCGGTGACGAGCGTGCGACCCCAGGTGTAGTCTTCCCGCACCGAGCCATGCACAGGAGCGTTCCATGACGGTCAGCATTCGCCAGATGCACCCGGTCTTCATCGGCGAGGTTTCCGGCGTGGACCTGACGCAGGCGCTGGCACAGCAGGTTGTCGCGGCGATCGAGGCCGGCATGGACCGGTACGCGGTGCTGGTGTTCCGTGACCAGCAGATCACCGACGAACAGCAGATGACGTTCACCCGCAATTTCGGTGAGATCGAATTCGCCCGTGGCGGCAACATCACCAAGGACCATGAGCGTCGCTTGGTTTCGGGCATGATCGATGTGTCGAACCTCGACAAGCAGCATCAGCCGTTCGAGCGGGATGACCGTCGGCGCCTGTTCAACCTGGGCAACCGGCTGTGGCATTCCGACAGTTCGTTTCGCGAGGTTCCGGCAAAATACTCGATCCTGTCGGGACGCAGCGTCGCGAAAACGGGCGGCGACACTGAATTCGCCGACATGCGCGCCGCATACGACGCGCTGGACGAGCGCACGAAAACCGAGATCGAGGATCTGATCTGCGAACACTCGCTGTTGTATTCGCGCGGTTCGCTGGGATTCACGGAAATGACCGAGGATGAAAAAGCGATGTTTCGTCCGGTGCGTCAGCGGCTGGTGCGCACCCACCCGGTGACCGGTCGGAAGTCGCTATATCTGTCGTCGCATATCGGCACGATCGTCGGCTGGCCGCGACCCGAGGCGCTGGCGTTCATTCGTGACCTGGCGGAGCATGCGACGCAACCTCGGTTTGCTCACGCACACAAATGGCGCCAGTGGGATTTGGTGATGTGGGACAATCGCCAGACCATGCACCGGGTCCGCCGTTTCGATGAAACGGAAGTGCGCGACATGCGCCGCACCACTGTGGCGGGAGATGCGCCGACGGTGGCGCAGCAGGCGGCTTAGGGAGGGGGCTCAGCGCAGGAACCGCGCTTCAAGCTTGCGCATCGTGTCGTCGCCCTGCAGCGCGAATATTTCTGCGACGGTAGCAATATCAGCCTCTATCCCGGAGATGCCGCCGTCGGCCAGGATGCGGGCGAATGTCGCGCGCATGGCAGCGACGGCGGCGCGGATCGCGTGATTGCCGCAGATGATCATGCCCACCTTGCCCAGGGCGGCAACCTGGGCGAACGAGAGCTGCGGATACGACGTCGGCACCAGCACCAGCGGCACGCGGCCCGACCAGGCATGGCAGAACGCCAGGATCTCGTCTGGAGTCTTCTGCTTGCTGTGAATCAGCACCGCGTCGGCGCCCGCCTCGGCATAGGCCTCACCACGCCGCAGCGCTTCGTTCTGCCCCAGGCCGGCGATCAGCGCCTCGGTGCGCGCCATCACCAGCGGGCCATCGGCAATCCGGGCGGCCGCGATCTTGCCCTGGAATTCTTCGAGCGGCACGAGCACCTGTCGCCCGCCGGGACGCAGGCTGCTGTCCTTCGGAAACGTCTTGTCTTCTATCACCACCGCCGCGACACCGGCAGCGGCGTAACGCGGCACCAGATACGCGACGTTCACCGCATTGCCGAACCCAGTGTCGATGTCGGCGACAATGGGGGCGTGCTGCACCTCGGCCATGGCGCGCATCAGTTCGAGATGCGTGCCCATCGGGAGGATGTTGGCATCGGGCACGGCGTATGACGCGGACAATTCGAATCCGCTGCCCCAGATCGCGTCGAATCCGGCCTCGGCCGCAAGCTTTGCCGATAGCGGATTATGCGCGGCCATGGCAATCGCCGGACGTTCGGGGGTAAGCCGGGTTCGCAGGCGGGCGCTGGCGTTGTGCGGCATGCGATATGTCTCCTCGGGGTCAGCTGCGACGGCGGCGATTGCGGACGGGCCCGCAGCGCAGGAATATGGAGTTGGGCCAACCGCCCCTGATTTCGACTCATCGAAACGCACGAAACCGTCATGGCCGGCGAATGCCCTCGGGCTTGACCCGAGGGGTCGGCCATCCGCGACTTTGCTGCGACACTGAGAAAGGCGTGGATGCCCGGCCTTCGCCGGGCATGACAAAGATACCTGGGACAAGCCCGGGCATGACGCATTGGCAGGAGGACGACAGGACATGGACAACCCACGCTGGACGCATCGCCCGAAGAACTCCACCTGGGGCGACTGGGGGCCGGACGATGAACGCGGCCGGCTCAATCTGCTGACATCGGAAACCGTCCTGGCTGGTGTCGCAGAGGTGAAGGTCGGTAAGACGTTCTGCCTGTCGCTGCCGCTGGATTATCCGGGCGGGGCGATTCTGAGTCCGCGCCGGCATCCGCCGGTTCTGAAACCCACGCTGCGCGACGGCCGGCCCAACATGAATTATCCGTTGCGCTGCGACGACCCGACCGCTACCGATATCGTCTGTGACGATCTGGTGGTGCTTACGCTGCAATACTCGACGCAGTGGGACAGTCTGGCGCATGTCGGGCAGATGTTCGATGCCGATGGCGACGGCCGGGCGGAGGACGTGTTCTATAACGGCTATCGGGCGGGGCGCGATATCATCGGGCCGGTCTATTATGACGCGAGCGGCAATCAGACGCCGTGCGACGAACCGCAGGGCGCCAGGCATCTCGGCGTGCAGAACATGGCCGAAAGCTGCATGCAGGGTCGCGGGGTGATGGTGGATCTGGAAGCGCATTTCGGCCGCTCCGGCCGTGTTGTCGGGCATGACGACCTGATGCGGGTATTCGATGCCGACAGGATCAGCGTGCAACCGGGCGATTTTGTATTGTTCCGTACCGGTTTTGCGCAAATGCTGCTGGACATGAAAAAACAGCCTGACCGTGACAAGCTGTTCGCTGCCGCCTGCGCGCTGGACGGACGCGATTCCAGGCTGCTGCAATGGATCACGGACAGTGGTGCGGTGGCGCTGATTTCCGACAACTACGCGGTTGAGGCCATGCCGGCGAGGCCTGGCCTGAGCGATGTCTGCGCCACGCTGCCGCTGCACGAGCACTGCCTGTTCAAGCTCGGCTGCTACCTGGGGGAGATGTGGTATTTGACGGAACTTGCTGACTGGTTGCGGGCGAATGGACGTACTCGTTTCCTGCTGACGGCGCCGCCGTTGCGGCTGCCAGGCGCTGTCGGGTCTCCGGCGACGCCGGTTGCAACTGTTTAGCCGGGCGGGCGTTTGGCTTGCATTTACCCGGGATTGGTTGAGCCCGGTAACGTTGGGGGAAGTACCTCGACCACATAACCCCGGCCTGCTACCCCACCGTCCTCCCCCCAAACCCCAACAGCCGAGCCGCCGGTCCGATCGTCCAGCCCTGCACCACCAATGACGCAACCACCAGCACGAAAATGCTGGCGAAGAACGCCTCATCGCGATGCGGATCGGCCAGCGCCGGCAGCAGACTCAGATAGATCGGCACCGCACCGCGCAGCCCCACCCAGGACGCAAACGCCGTCTCCCGCACGTTGAACCGGAACGGCAGCATGCAGGCGAATACCGCCACCGGGCGCGCCACGAACATCAGCACGGCCGCGCCGACGATCCCCCCCAGCACAAATGGCGGCAGATTGTGCGGGGTGACCAGCAGCCCCAGCATCAGGAACAGCACGATCTGCGCCAACCAGGCCATGCCTTCCGAGAAATGCTCCACCGCTTCCCGGTTTTGGTAGCGTCCGGCGGCGACCACCACACCGGCCAGATACACCGCCAAAAACCCACTTGCGCCGAGCAACTGCGCTACGCCGAACAGCGCCAGCGCGCCGGTCAGCGCCAGCAGCCCAGCAAGCGGAGGCTCCAGCGGCAGCCGCCTTAACGCGAGCGCCAGCAGCCAGCCACCGGCGAGCCCGAGCACCGCGCCGCCGGCCATTTCCTCGATGAACAGCAGCACCGTGTGTTCCAGACTGATCCAGGCGGGGTCGGCAATGACATGGGTCAGCAGGATCGTCAGAAAGATCGACATCGGATCGTTCAGACCGGATTCCACCTCCAGCACCGCCGACAGCCGCTCTGGCAGCACGGCGCCCGAGCGTCGCAGCAGCACCGCAACCGCGGCGGCATCGGTGGGTGCGGCGGCGGCGCCCGCGAGCATGGCACCGGCAATCGGTACCCCGACCAGCAGCGCGATGGCACCCCCGGTGATCGCCGCCGTCACCACGACGCCGATGGTGGCCAGCGCCGCAGCCGGCCAGAACACGCTTTGCAGCATGGCGGGCGGCGTCTTCAGTCCGCCTTCGAACAGGATCAGCGCCAGCGCGACACTGCCGATCAGATAGGCAACGGCATAATTGCCGAACCTGATACCCAGTACACCGTCTTCCCCGGCAAGCATTCCGAGCACCAAAAAGACCAGCAGCAGAGGCGCGCCGATCCTGCGAGAGATTACCCCGGCGATGATGCTCAGCACGCCGAGCGCCCCGCCAAGCAGGATCAGTTGATGCGACTCCAACATCGTGGCGTGGCCGAGCGCGAGAAGTTGGTCACCTGTCATGGCGGAGTCTGGTAGGCGTTTCGCGTGGTGCTTCGCAACCGCCGCGTCATGCGGTCGGTGACCACGGGCCGTCCACGAACGCCGCCTCCTGTTGGCCCGGCCAGGGCGGCATCGTGACACCGATCACCGATAACGGCTCCGCGCTGTCGCAGCGGAACTGAAACGAGGTGCCGGTGGGGATCGTCAGCGAAACGCCGTCGGTCAGGGCGGTGACTGCTTCCTCGCCCTCCAGCCGGCGCCAGATGCGCCCGGCACCCGCCACCACGTACCAGATCTCGTCGACTGTGCGATGCGTGACAGCCCTGGCAACAACCCCGGGCCGCAGCGTGAACAAGGCCATGCTGCCGCGCGCGCTCGCACAGAGCAGCCGCACTTCCGACCCGTCCGGAGCAATCACGTCCGGTTCGGCGCTGCTCCGCCTGATGTCAAATCCCACACATTGTCTCCGGCAAAGGGTCCGGTTCCGGAAAAGCCTTGATTGCGTCCGTCATGCAGGTCAATGTCCGCGCGAAACACTAGCCGATTCAAATGGGGGCTGCATGATCGTTCCGTGGCTGCGGCATATTGCTCTGATCATGCTGGCCGTCTGGGTGACATGCGGATACGCCGCTGCACAGGCGCCCACGCCGCAATGGCCGCGCACCATCACGCAGGACGGGGCGAGCGTTACCATCTATCAGCCACAGGCTGAATCCTGGCCAGATCGAAAGACACTGACCGCGAGGGCTGCGGTCGCCATCACACCGCCCAACAGCAAGACGCAGATTCTCGGCACGGTCGACGTGTCGATGAACACCAGCACGGATTCAGCAACCGGAATGGTGACATTGACGGATCTGCAACTGGTCGAGAGTCATTTTCCGGCGCTGGACACGCAAAAAGCCAGCGAAGTGACAAACAAGCTCCGCGCCGCCCTGCCGCAAATGCAGACGCGGCAGGTACCGCTGAACTCGATCCTGCTCAGCCTGAAGCAGGTGCCGGTCAGTGCGGTGGCGGTCAACAACGACCCGCCGACGATCTTCTATTCCAGCCGCCCGGCAAGCCTTGTCGTGTTCGATGGCGACCCGGTGCTCGCACCCGTGGCGAAGACCGGGTTGTCGTTCGCGGTGAACACCAACTGGGACGTGTTCGAAGATCACGGCACGTGGTATCTGCTGAACAACGGGCTCTGGATGTCAGCGCCGGTGGCCACCGGCCCCTATTCGCCGGTACCGCGCTTACCCGCTGCGTTCAACAACCTGCCGAACGACGCCAGCTTCGCCGATGCACGCAAGCATATCCCGGCGCGACCGCCCGCCTCGGCGCAGGCCGTGCCGACCATCTTCGCCAGCACCAAACCGGCCGAGATCATCGTGACCGACGGACCGCCGAAGCTTGAGATGGTTCCGGGAACTACGCTGCAGCGCGTTACCAATACCGGCAACGCATTGTTCTTCGACCCGGCCCAGAAACAGTACTACGACCTGATCTCCGGACGCTGGTTCGCCGCTGCCAACCTTGAAGGGCCGTGGTCCTTCGCCAGCGACAAGCTGCCGCCCGATTTCTCGTTCATCCCCACCGACAGCCCGGCGGCGGCGGTTTTGCCGTCGGTTCCGGGCACCGTGCAGGCGCAGCAGGCCGTGCTGAAGGCGCAGATTCCCACCACCGCCACGTTGAAGCGCGATGCGGCGAAGCTGAACGTGGTCTATTCCGGGCCGCCCAAATTTGCACCGATCCCCGGAACGTCGATCGAGTATGCGGTGAACACCGCCGATCAGGTGCTGAAAGTGGGCGAGAAATATTACGCCTGCTACCAGGGTGCCTGGTTCGTTTCGAATGCGCCGAACGGCCCCTGGATGCTGGCCGAAAGCGTACCGCAGGTAATCTACTCCATCCCGCCGTCCAGCCCGCTCTATAACGTTACCTATGTGCAGGTCTATGGCGTCACACCGGCCACTGTCACTTACGGCTACACTGCCGGTTACATGATGGGCTTCGTCACCGCCGGCGTGCTGGTCTACGGCACCGGCTATTACTATCCGCCGGTGGTGCTGCACGGGCCGGTGCCGATCTATTATCCGTATCCGTATTCCTATGCCGGCAGCACCTGGTACAATACGGCGACCGGTGCCTGGGCCCGCGGCGGCTCGATCTACGGGCCGTATTACGGGGCTGCCGGGGGGCGCTACTACAACCCGACGACCGGCGGCTGGGCGCAGGGTGGCGCCGTATATGGGCCGTATGGCGGCGCAGGCGCGTGGTCCGCGTACAACCCGCATACCGGCACCTATTCGCACGGCAGTGCGGTCTGGGGCGGCGGCAGCGGCACCGCCAATGCGAGCTTCTATAACCCGCGCTACGGTGTTTCGGGATCGACCAACCAGAACGTCAATCCGTATGGACGCTGGGGCTCCAGCACCGTCAGCGGGCCGAACAAGACGGTGAACACCGCCAGCGGCAGTAATGCTCGCGGGTCCGCCGGCGGGTTCAGTTCGTCAACGGGGGCGGAAGGTGCCGGCTATCATAACCGCGCCACCGGCAACAGCGGCGGCGTGGTGAAGGGGGCCGGCGGCGACGTCTATGCGGGCCGGGATGGCAACGTGTACCAGCATACAGACAGCGGCTGGTCGAAATGGAACGACGGAAGCTGGAACCAGGTGCAGCCGAAATCAGGTTCGTCCGGTCGTCTGCAAGGCACGCAATCCGGCGCGTCCCAGGGTGGTCGCCGGACCTCGATGGATAGTTCCAGTTATCAGCAATTGGAACAGGACCGGTTCAGCCGGCAGGCTGGCGAAGGACGTTTCGGTGGCGGGTTCGAAGGCGGATCCGGCGGCGGCGGACGATTTCGGCGGTAGTACATGACCACCGAACAGCCGGCGACCCGAAGGGGAGGATGTTATCTATGCAACGTTTCCGGACAGTAGCCCTCGCGACGATGCTCGCCCTGCTTGCGATCCCGACGCTGGCGCAGCAGCCGACGCAGGCGCAGGCGAACGCGATCAAGCAAGCCTGCCGCGCCGATTATCAGTCGCATTGCGCCAGCGTTCCCACCGGCGGCTCGGCCGCCCTGGCCTGTCTTCAGCAGAATGCATCGAGCCTTTCGCCCGGCTGCCAATCTGCACTGAGCGCGGTCGGCGGCGGCGCAGCGGGTGCAAGCCAACCGCCGCACGCGCAGGCGTCTCCGGCACCCGCATCGCCGCCTCTGCCACCGCGCGAGGAAGCGCGTCTGTTGCGCCAATCCTGCGGCGGGGACTACCGCGCCCTCTGCAGTGGCGTCGAACCAGGCGGCGGCCGCGCGATCGGCTGCCTGGAGGCGCACAGATCAAAACTGTCGCATCAGTGCCGCTCGGCGCTGGTCGCGGCGCACCAGAGCCAGTAGGCCGCACATGCTGACTGCCCGCAGCGTTTTGCTGACCGCCGTCTCATTCTGCCTCGCGCTCGCTGCGCTGACCGGGTGCAAGAAGGAAAACGCCTATGTCGCTCCGCCGCCCCCGCAGGTCGGCGTGGCGCATCCGCTGGCCCGTCAGGTGACGCCGGAACTGGAGGCGACCGGCAATTCCGCGGCCTTCAATCAGGTCGATCTCGTCGCGCGGGTAGAAGGTTTCCTGCAATCGATCGATTACACCGATGGCTCTTTTGCCAAGGCCGGCCAGCAATTGTTCCTGGTCGAGCCGGCACCCTATCAG
>DATIMO010000032.1:0-6594 GCA_035475215.1 Acetobacteraceae bacterium
CCGAGATCGGCGGGGCTGGCCGAGGTGCCGGCGGTGTAGAGGGGCGGGTGCTGAAGCAGCCAGACAAGTTCCGGGGCGGTGCCGGCGCGGATCTCGGCAACGCGCGTCTGCATGGCGGCGAGCGCCTCGGGGTAGGGGGTAAGGCCGTCAGTGGTGAGCCACTCAGGCGGCGTGATTGAAGCTGGGGTGGTCATCGGTTATACCCGGCGGCCTTGTCCACGCTGCGGTCGTGGCGGAATGGTAGACGCGCAAGCTTGAGGTGCTTGTGGGGGAAACCCCGTGGAAGTTCGAGTCTTCTCGACCGCATGACCAAACCTCATCACCCGAATTCGTCCGGCGCCAGCGCCGGCAATATCAATCATTGGTTGCACTATAGTCTCTTGCACAACTGTAACCAATATGATTTACCTATCGCCTGCCGGGTCGTTGCGCCAATGCCGGCCCGCTCTGGCAGGGAAGAGCAATCGTGATTGTACGCAAACTCCGGATCCATGTCCTGCGTGCTTCGGCAATCGCGTTGATCCTGGCCGGTGTCGGTCTGGTCGGATCACGTGCTGCAAACGCCTACTGGTATAACGGAGTCTGGATCGACGACAGACCTACAGCTCCGTACCCGTACTCCTACTATCGCCCGCCGCCGCCGTACTACGCACCTCCCCCGCAAAGGCAAGTCTGGGTACCCCCGCGCTGGGATGGTTACCGTTGGCTTCCCGGCCATTGGCGATATTACTGATTGGCCGCCGCGACGAAGCGTTCCATCCGCAAGATCTGTAGTACAGGCACCCTGTGGCAGGGCTTGTTACCGATCATCGCTTCTCTGGGCGGCGGGCTCCGTGCCGCAACGGATCGCGATCGCTGGATGACCCGGCAAAGCGCGGGAGATCGTCGAGAATTTCGAACCACGGCAGCTGTTCTTCCAAGGCACATGCGCCTGCGGAACAATTGCGGCAGGATTGCACAAGCTGCACAGGTAAACATCGATGTGGTCCGGTCTGCGATCGGTTTCGTACGTTAGAGGAGAGCCACATCGCTCGCAGAAACTGCGCCGGACGCCAGGGGAGGATTCATAAGATTTCGGCGTTCCTTGCGAGTGCTTGAACTCCACCCGCTGCACGATCAGGAAGGTTGTGGCGGGCGACGAGGTGGTGCGCCGACAGCTTTCGCAATGGCAGTGCACGATCTGCAACGGCGGGCCTGTAATTGCAAACGTGATGGTGCCGCAGAGGCAGCGCCCGGTAAGAGTGTCCATGATTGCAACTCCGATTCTGACGTGATCGCAAACGAGAGCGGAGCGGATACCAAGATGCTCGGCGGAGCAAGTCGAACGGGACAAGGGATGAATACCGGCATTCAGGGCGCGGCCCGGGCTGGCCATTCTCCATGACCGCCCCGGGGCATTTTCGCACGCTTGTGGTGCAGAGGCTGCAAGCTTTATTGTGCGACCGGAGGGGTATATTGGCTGGCGTGGGCGTTCGTTCCGCGGTTCCGGTCTGATCGCCCATCTCGAAGAACTGTTTCATACGACGGCATAAAAAGGTCCGATCGTGTCAGAACCGAAGCCGCTCTCGGGCCTTTTGGTCCTTACCCTGGAACAGGCGGTCGCGGCGCCGTATGCCAGTTCTCGCCTGGCGGATGCCGGGGCGCGGGTGATCAAGATCGAGCGGCCGGAAGGCGATTTCGCCCGCGGCTACGATACCGCCGCCAACGGGCTTTCCAGCTATTTCGTCTGGCTCAACCGCGGCAAGCAGAGTCTGGTTGCCGATATCAAGAATCCGGCGGATGCCGTCCTGCTGCATCGGGTGTTGGCGCAGGCCGATGTTTTCATCCAGAACCTTGCACCCGGTGCCGCAGCGCGCGCGGGGTTCGGGTCGGAGGCGTTGCGCGAGCGGTATTCGCGGCTGATTACGGTCGATATCTCTGGCTACGGAGACACGGGCGAGTACGCCACGATGAAAGCCTACGACCTTTTGGTGCAGGCAGAATCGGGGCTGACCATGATCACCGGCCACCCGGCCGGTCCGGGCCGCGTCGGCGTTTCGGCCTGCGATATCGCGTGCGGCATGGCCGCGCATTCCGGCATTCTGGAAGCGCTGATCGAGCGCGGCATGACCGGTCGCGGCAAGGGCCTCAAGGTCAGCCTGTTCGACGGGATGGCGGATTGGATGAACGTGCCGCTGCTGTTCTATGAAGGCACCGGCAAATCGCCGGCGCGAATGGGACTGGCGCACCCGTCGATCTGCCCTTATGGCGCATTCGCACTGGCCGACGGATCGCTGGTGCTGATCGCGATCCAGAACGAGCGCGAATGGGTAGAGTTCTGCACGCGTTTCCTGAAAGAAGCAGATCTGCCCAGCCGCCCTGGGTTCCAGACCAATATCGCGCGGGTGGCAAATCGGCCCGAGGTGGATGCGCATATCGCCGCGGCGTTTTCGCGTTTGTCCCGGAAAGAGGCCGCCGCGCAGCTGCGAGCGGCCAACACGGCGTTCGGTTTCGTCAACGATGTAGCGGCTTTTGCCGCTCATCCGGCATTGCGGCGTGTGACGGTGGGAACGCCAAACGGTGATGTCGCACTCGCCGCGCCGCCGGTGCTGATCGAGGGAGAAACCGCGCGATCGCTCGGACCGGTACCGGCGATTGGTCAGCACTCCGTAGCGATTCGCGCCGAGTTTGCAACCTGAAGCGTTATCCGCCATTCGCCCCAACAGGCTCGGGCGCGGCAGGGGGGGCACGCCCGAAAATCCGTTGATACAGGTCCTGGCCATAACTCGTCGGCAGCGGTGCTCCTTCGGTGATCCTGAACGTACGGGTGCCATCAGGTTGGTGCTCGGCACGCAGGAACAGCACGTCGGGCAAGTTCATGGCATGATAGGCGCGCGCGAACTCGTATTGATGCGTGACATAGAACAGCTTCGTGCGTTTCTCGACCAGAGCGGTGACAATCTGCCTGGCGATCTCCGAGCCCTCCCTCTCGTTGGCCGGGGCGCCGTTCAGGCGGGGCGGTCGGCGTGTCGCTAACCGCTTGTCTCCACCCAGGCCGGGGCGTATGCGTCCGCGACTTTTGGGCGGGGTGATCGGATGACGGTGGCGGCCGCGGCGGCCGGTGAGCGCAGGCGGACGCCGGAATTCAGCATGCTGCTGGCCGTGCTCGGCGTCGTTTATGGCGATATCGGCACCAGCCCGCTCTATGCGTTCAAGGCAAGTCTCAATCTGTTCAGCGGCGTCACGATCAGCGTTGTCGAGGTGCTGGGGATTCTGTCGCTGATCTTCTGGGCGCTGATCCTGATCGTGACGATCAAATACGTCACGCTGATCATGCGCGCGGACAACCGCGGCGAAGGCGGCGTGCTGGCGCTGACCGCTCTGGCGCAGCGGGTCACTGTCGGAAGCCGCATGCGCGCCGCGGTGGCCCTGGTGGGGATCGCAGGGGCGTGCCTGTTCTTCGGTGACGGTGTGATCACGCCGGCGATTTCCGTCATGTCCGCAGTCGAGGGCCTGCACGTGTCCGCTCCCGCGCTCACGGAATACGTGCTGCCGATCAGTGCCGTCGTGATCATCGTGCTATTTCTGCTGCAAGCCCGCGGTACTGGCAGCGTCGGACGCCTGTTCGGCCCGGTGATGTCCATCTGGTTTCTGTCGATCGGCGGGTTCGGCCTGGCGGAAGTGGTCGCTCATCCGTACGTGTTGCTCGGGCTTTCGCCAAGCTATGCCGTCGCATTGTGCGTGCAATACAAGGCCCTGGCCTTCGTCGTGCTCGGCGCGGTCGTCCTGTGCGTCACCGGGGCCGAGGCCCTGTATATCGATATGGGGCATTTTGGTGCGCGGCCGATCCGGGTGACCTGGCTGTGCTTCGTGCTGCCTTGCCTAGTACTGAACTATTTCGGACAGGGCGCGCTGCTGCTCAGCCATCCGGAGGGGATCGCCAACCCGTTTTTCGTGCTGGTCCCGGATCAGGTCCGCTTGCCGATGGTGATACTTGCCACGTTGGCGACCATCGTTGCCAGTCAGGCGGTGATATCGGGCGCGTTTTCCATGACCCGGCAATGCATGCAACTTGGCCTCATTCCGCGCCTGACGGTGCGGCATACCAGCACGTTCGAGCAGGGCCAGATCTACGTTCCGCAGGTGAACTTCGCATTGGCAGTCGGCGTGCTTGTTCTGGTGTTCGCCTTCCGAACCAGCGACAATCTGGCCTCGGCGTATGGCATCGCAGTCACCGGATCCTTCCTGTGCGACTGCACATTGGCAGCCGTGGTGTTTCGCCGACAGTTCCACTGGCCGCGGATCGCCGCACTCAGCGTGTTCGGCGTCTTCTTTCTGATAGACCTGACTTTCTTTTCCGCTAATACGATCAAGGTGATCGAGGGCGGCTGGGTGCCGCTGGTATTTGCCCTCGCCTTGATTGCGCTGATGACATCCTGGAAGCGCGGCCGGGACCTGCTGCTGGCCCGCTGGAAACAGGATAGCCTGCCGCTGGCATCATTCCTGGCGCGGCTGCCGCAATCCCGGACGTTGCGTGTCCCGGGTCTCGCCATCTTCCTGACCGGCAACCCGGATTACGTTCCGGCCGCGCTGCTGCATAATCTGAAGCACAACAAGGTGCTGCACGAACGCGTGTTGTTCGTGACCGTGCAGAACCTGGACGTGCCGGAAGTCGAGGCCGAGCGGCGGATGGAAACGCAGGAGCTGGCCGTAGGGATCTACCGGGTGATCCTGCGATACGGGTTCATGGAAAGTCCGAACATTCCACACGCGCTGGAACGCCTGGGCGATCGCGGCATCCCGTTCGACACCATGCAGGCCAGCTATTTCCTTGGCCGCGATGTGATGGTGCCGTCGCTGGCGCCCAGAATGGCACTGTGGCGACGGTGGTTGTTCATGATCATGGCGCGCAATGCCGTACCGGCGACCGAGTTCTTCCGCATCCCATCGGACCGCGTGGTGGAGTTGGGCGTTCGCGTTGCCATCTAAAGGACCATGTGCGAGCCTCGCCTTTGCCGCGTCACAGCGTTGCTGGCCAGCGCTCCGGGCCTGCCCCGGGGCGATACGGCCTGCGGCGTGGAGCTGGAACTCTGCCTCAACTCGGCCAGCCAGCCGGCTCCGCGGGCCAGCGGCACGGATCTGCCCTGGAGCGCCCGGCGGTTCTGGAAGGACCGACCCGACTGGCATGGTTATCTGGTGCCCATGGATGGCGATCGTTGGGCAATGCGCGGCAGCGACGATCCCGATGGACCGTTATGGGAATTGCAAGTTCGGTTGTTCCGGCCCGGCGAGTACCTGATGCTGCGCCGGCCGAATGGCGACGAACTGTCCTTCAGGATTGTCAGCGTTCAGGCGGTGCAGGATTACCCTTGCGTCGTCTGAACCGCGCCCGGGTGGCAAATTTTTGACTTCGCTCGCCCGTCTGTGACCATGACGCAGTAGTAACTTCCCGGCATCCGTGGTGTGAGGCCGGCGAAACCAAAATGCTTGTTGGGCCGTTGCAATACGCAGGGTGGAGACCGGAGCGGCCGACTTGCGGGCAGGCCAAACATTCGGCTCGCAGGCTGTCCGGCCGGTCCTCATGCTTCCGGCGCGCAGCGGATGACTGTGTCGGCAGGTGGACGACTCGATCGGATACGCGTAACGATGGCGCCGCTTACCCGTTATGCGATGGATTCGGCGGGCACGGCAACCTGAAGTCGAGGTCAGGCTGCGGACCGGATGGCCTGAGCTGCCGTCCGTGAATGAAAGGTGTGACATGAGCAGCACAACTACTAACGAGGTGAACGACGGTCTGGCCGGGGTCCTGCGCACCACGATCGTGGAGCTCGTCCGCCGCGACGGTCCCGATCTGTCTGCCCGGCAGTTGGGGGTGTTCCTGACCTGCTATCTGGAAAATGAAGCCCAGACCGTGCGCGGCCTTGCCGCGAAGCTCGGTGTTTCCAAGCCGGCGATCACGCGCGCGCTAGACCGACTGACCGAGTTCGATCTGGTCAAGCGCAAGACCGATCCGCTGGATCGCCGCAGCGTGCTGGTGCAGCGCACCCCGGCCGGCATGGGTTTCCTGCGGGAACTACGCGGCATTCTGCGTGATGCCGCTGCTGGAATGCGGCTTGAAGGGACGGGTGCGGCCCGATCCCGGGCGCACGAGATGCGCGCCGCGCACTAGCGCCGCGGCTGCGCATGCACGATCCCGAGCAGCCGGCCCCCTGGATCGGGGCGCGGCTGTGGGTCGGATGAGTCCCGATTACAAGGAGCTCGCGGTCGCACTGGACGCGCTGCTGAGCGGCGAAACAGATGTCGTCGCCAATGCGGCGAATGCGGCGGCGGCAATCTATTACAGCCTCCCCGACCTGAACTGGGCGGGAGTGTATTTTCTGCGCGGTTCTGAACTTGTGCTTGGGCCCTTTCAGGGCCGGCCGGCTTGCGTGCGCATCCCGCTCGGTCGCGGCGTGTGCGGCACTGCGGCGGCAGAGCGTCGGTCGCTTCTGGTGCCGGACGTCACGGCGTTCCCCGGGCACATCGCCTGCGACACCGCGTCCCGTTCCGAACTGGTCGTGCCGCTGATTGCCGATGGCCGACTGTTGGGCGTGCTCGACCTGGACAGTCCGTTGC